>NZ_JBHZPE010000017.1:0-88861 GCF_042787985.1 Peribacillus sp. YIM B13481 | reverse complement strand
GGAGTCTCGCACTTCCGCTCCAATCAACCTTAAATAGTTTCGTTTTAAAAACAACAATCTTTACGAAAAGAGCCTTTAATAAAAATAACACTGGAGAGTCCTTGTAAATAAGGGTTCTCCAGTGTTTATTATTACATGATCCTCTTGAACATTTTCTCCATTTCATAAATGGAATAAGAGATGATGATAGGTCTTCCATGAGGGCATGTGAAGGGATCGGTTGTCCGTCTTAGTTCATCCAAAAGTGCTTGAATTTCATCATTGCGCAGATGACGGTTTGCCTTAATGGAGGCTTTACAGCTCATCATGATTGCTGCTTCCTCGCGCAGTTTTTTGATGTCTACCTTTTTCATCGATAACAATTGTTCGATCATTTCTTCCAGTATTTCCTGTTCAATTCCTTTAGGGAACCATTGAGGATGCGATCTGACAATATAGGCGTTATAGCCAAACTCCTCTAAAAAGACGCCGACTCGTTCCAACTCATGCCGATATTCATTTATCCGGATACATTGGTCAGTCGAAAATTCAAGCGTGATGGGTACGAGCATATCCTGTAGCTCGTTTTCGACTCTTCCGACTTTTTCTTTAAAATATTCGTATTTGATCCGTTCCTGGGCAGCATGTTGGTCTATGATATACAAACCTTTTTCGTTTTGGGCAAAAATATATGTTCCATGCATTTGCCCAATTGGGTACATGGGAGGGATTCGACTCTCCGACTCATCCTCCTCGATTTCTTCCTCTTGCTCGACAGTGTAGGTTGTATATTTTTCAGCCGATTCGAAATATGGTTTTCTTTCATCTTCTGGTAAGACCGGTATATAGGCATCTCCCATTTGCTGCTGTTCATTGCTGTAGATTAATTCCTTTATCGGTTCGAGATTGAATTCTTCAACATGATCCTCATAATTCTTTTGTCCCTGCTTTTCCCGGATTAAGGTATCCTTCAAGAGTGAAGCTTCTTTCTTGGCTTCTTCAAGGATACGCTTCCCCTTTTCCACGACATGGTCCAAATCCAGAGTAGTTTGCTCACTTTTCACCTGTTCCGGCTTTGGTGCAGGTGTATATCCACTAGGAATGAGAGATAGCTTTTTAAACGCAGATTTAATCGTTTCTGATAAAAGACTGTAAAGCTCCTGTTCCTTACTGAGCCTTACCTCCATTTTGGATGGATGGACATTGACATCGACAAGAATCGGATCCATTTCAATATTCAACAAAGCAATTGGAAAACGGCCAATTGGGAGAAGTGTATGGTACCCATCCAAGATCGCTTTCACGAGTGCATAGTTTTTTATGAAGCGGCCGTTTATCATAGTTGATATATAATTCCTTGAAGCCCGGGTGACCTCCGGCATAACGATATATCCGGATAATTTGAAGTCCAAAGAGCTTGCCTGAATCGGAATCATCTTTTTGGCGATATTCGTCCCATAGATTGCTGCTAGCACCTGCCTGACATCACCGTTACCATTCGTATGCAGGATACGCTTCTCATTGTGGGATAACCGTATAGAAACATCCGGGTGCGAAAGTGCGAGCCTGTTAGCGACATCCGTAATATTTCCTAGCTCGGTATGAATGGTTTTCATATATTTCAACCTTGCAGGAGTATTGTAAAACAAGTCGGAAACCAGGATATCCGTTCCCTTACGGCTGGATGAAGCCTCGAGTTCTTTAACCATGCCGCCTTCAAGAAGTATGCGCGTTCCTACACCTTCTCCAGTGCTGCTTTTCAATTCGAAACGGGAAACTGAAGCAATACTGGGCATCGCTTCTCCCCGGAAGCCCAGTGTTCGAATTCGGAAGAGGTCATTTTCATCTTTTATTTTACTTGTGGCATGACGTTTAAATGCTGCCTCAATGTCATCAGCCAAAATCCCATCGCCATTGTCCACGATCCTAATGGAACCAAGTCCAGCTTCCACCAATTCAATCTCTATAATGGTACTGTTTGCATCTATTGCGTTTTCCACAAGTTCCTTAACGACTGAGGCAGGGCGTTCTACAACTTCGCCAGCTGCGATTTTATTAGATAAAGCCTCGTCAAGTTGTATGATTTTCCCCATTTTTATCGCCTCGCTTTTGTTCTCATTTTAGTTTCTTTTGTAATTTATAAAGAATATTCATCGCCTCAAGCGGCGTCATTTCAAGGATATCCAGTGATTTTATGTCGTCCAGCACCTTATTTTCCTTAGGTGAGGAATTCACTCTTCCCTTAGGAGCCTCTTCCCCAAAGAAGGAAAGCTGTGCTTCATTGACTGATGTTACAGGAGCTGCTTCGGCGATAGGTGCTTTTACAACAGCAGCAGGCTGCTCATGCATCCCCTTTTCTTGTCCATTTTCATTCTCTAACTTCGCTAAAATAGCAGCGGCCCGATCAATTAACTGCTTCGGTAAATCAGCAAGCTTTGCCACGTGAATTCCATAACTTTTATCTGCTGGCCCTTCTTTAATTTTATGAAGGAAAACAACATTTCCATTTTGCTCAATTGCACTGACATGGATATTTTTCAATTTAGGCAGTTCCGATGCCAATACCGTCAATTCATGATAATGAGTCGAAAAGAGGGTCTTTGCCCCAATTTCTTCATGAATATATTCAATGATGGCCTGGGCAAGTGCCATCCCATCGTAAGTTGATGTTCCCCGCCCGATCTCATCAAATAATATCAAACTGTTTTCAGTCGCATTCATAATGGCATTTCTTGCCTCAAGCATCTCGACCATGAATGTACTTTGACCGGAAATCAAATCATCAGCAGCGCCAATCCTAGTAAATACCTTATCAAAAATAGGCAATTCAGCTATACTTGCGGAAACGAAGCATCCAATCTGCGCTAGAATCGATGTTAGTGCAAGCTGGCGCATATACGTGCTTTTACCCGACATATTGGGCCCTGTGATCAAGAGTAGCTCCCGTTCTCCATCCATAAAGCAGTCATTTGGGACATACTCCTGTGATTGAAGGACTTTCTCCACTACTGGATGCCGGCCTTCCTTCAGGACGATTCTTCGATCATCAGAAAAGACAGGCTTCACATAATGGCGTTCTTCGCTAATCGTCGCAAAGCACTGCAGGACATCCAATTCACTGACGCCTTTCGCCAAATCCTGTAAGCGCGGGATATAGCTTTTGACCTCTTCACGAAGATTGAGGAATAGGTCATATTCCAAACTGATGCTTTTTTCCTCTGCTTGTAAAATCAAAGCTTCCTTTTCTTTTAATTCAGGTGTGATATAACGTTCGGCATTCGTTAAAGTTTGCTTCCTTTCATAGCGCCCTTCTTCAAGCAGGTGCAAATTGGCTCGTGTGACTTCAATATAATAGCCAAAAACACGATTATAACCGATTTTCAATGATCTGATTCCTGTACGTTCCCGTTCTTCACGTTCCAGCTGAGCAATCCACGTTTTCCCGTTCCTGCTGGCATCCCTGTATATATCCAGCTCCTTATGGAAACCGTCCTGAATGATATTCCCTTCCTTGACGGACAATGGCGGGTTTTCAACAAGCGCTGTTTCAAGCAAATCCGTCACCTCTTCACAAGGATCCAATTTTTCGGCAAGAATTGAAATATCATGATCGGAAGCCATTGACTTCACGATTTCACGAATGATTGGCACCTGTTGCAATGAACGCTTCAATTGAATCAAGTCCCTAGCGTTTACATTCCCGAAGGCGACCCTTCCGGCCAGCCTCTCCAAGTCATACACTTCCTTCAGGCGTTCACGTAAGTCTTGCCGTTCGAAGTATTGATTTTTCAGGGTTTCAACAAGGTTTTGCCTCCGCTCGATCTGGTTTTTATTAATGAGCGGTCTATCAATCCATTGCTTCAGCATCCTTCCGCCCATGGCTGTTTTCGTTTCATCAAGCAGCCATAATAATGAGCCTTTTTTACCTTTGGAACGAATGGTTTCAGTCAACTCCAAATTGCGTTTGCTATAATAATCAATTTTCATATATTGTGACGTTTCATATGCAAGCACTGGCTGTAAATGATCCAGGCTGCGTTTTTGGGTACGGTATAGATAATTCAATAAACGTGAGGTCGTTGTCGCCAGTTTCTGGTCTTTTAACAGTTGAAGCAATGCAGCGAATGACTCGCTTTGAACCAAATTATTCTCTAGGGACAGAGCGGCAGCTCCCCGTTCTTGCAGCTTTTTTTTCCATTCTTCATTGAAATCTTCAGCGATGACCACTTCGCTAGCACCAAGGATGGCAAATTCATTCAGAACTTCTTCAAAACTCTCAATCAAAGTGACCTTATTTTCCCCTGTCGATAAATCATTGTATCCAAAGCCAAACTGACCATCCGTAAAATAAGTGATGGTGGCAATATAATTATTTTCCTTTTCTCTAAGACCCTTACTGTCCATTTTCGTTCCCGGAGTAATCAGCTGGACAACTTCCCTGCGTACCACACCTTTGGCTTGTTTGGGATCCTCAGTCTGTTCACAAATAGCTACTTTAAACCCTTTTTCTATCAATATATCAATATAATTAGGAGCCGAGTGATATGGAATCCCGCACATCGGAATTCGATCTTCACTACCACCTTCTCGGCTCGTTAATGTGATTTCGAGCTCCTGTGATGCATTCAGTGCATCGTCAAAAAACATTTCATAAAAATCGCCTAAACGAAAAAATAAAAAGGCATCTTGATACTCTGCCTTAATTTTTAAATATTGCTGTATCATCGGAGTATATCCAGCCATTCTTTCAAAACCTTTCCAAACTAAAATCTATTACCCATTTATGTCCTTCATTATAACATACGGGTAAGCAACATTGCCTGTATTCGAAATTGAATGTAAATCAATTATCCTGTGGGATTAAACTGTTGAATGCTAGTTAAGTATCTGCAAAAATATGTACACGTATATAGTATCATTTCAATCTTATTTTTTTGGTAAAGGACTTGCCCCGCTACAAAATAAATAAAACCGGATGAAGGGAATGTCATCCGGTAGTTACTTTCTATATTCTATTCGTCTTCGAATTCATCAAGGAAATCCGGATCTAAATCTTCAAATTCCTCATCATCGAAATCAGAGCCCCAGTCATCCTCACAGCGGCCATCTGGATTAACAGCGACACAAATTTTCGTTTCGCCGACGACTTCCACAAAGAATTCCCTTTCCACATGGACAATTATTTTTTGTCCACATGGGGAGATGCAAGCTTCTAAACAATTCGGCTGTTGGACAGCTTTTGCAACGATTTCATGGTCATCTTGACAATCGGGATCACGGTATTTCAGCGAAATCACGTCGGTATATTGCACTTTTTCAGTTACAACTTCCGTCTTTGAATTATGGTTATAAGAATACCAGACGTTGATTTCGTAGCTGCCGTGAATTTCTACCTTTTTGCCGACTTTCTTTGCATCGTATTTATGGTTGATGATCCAACAACCTAGAATGCTAGAAGGATGATGAGCCGGGCAAATGGTGTGAGAGGACTTTGTGAATTTACGTCCCTTTGCCACCACCGCTTTAGTAATTATCTCTCTATATTGTGACATGCTAGCGAACCCTCCTCATACAGTTTCCATTCATCCTATGCGTGGTAAAAGTCTAGTGTGCGTAGAATTTTAATTGTTTGAAAACTGCAGTAATGTTTTAAACCTAGGTTATTTTATGCGCATCTTTTGGGATATGTGTCACGAATGGGCGCTGTATAAGGATTTCCAAGTATTAAAAAAGCCCTTCTAAATTGAACTATGGCCCTGATAGCTGACACATAAAAAAGCGTCCCTTTTCCGGTTTATTTATGTTCCAATAGGAGTAATGAGTATGGACGGAGGGGGTCAACGAGTAAGAATACATATACTGATTTACAGATTAAAGAACTTGAAAAGAACCCAAAAATCATAAGTGCTTCAGAGTGTTCTATTTTCCTATAATCCTGAATTTAAAACAAAAGCTATTAAGGAATATAAAAAAGGGGAAATCCCCCTCTCAAATTTTCATAGAACATGGATTCAATCTCGAAATCATTGGTAAGGAAAAACCTAAGCGTTGTCTACAGCGCTGGCGTGATACCTTGAAAGGCTTGGTGGAGGAAGGCTTCCTGTGAACGCCGCGGAAAAGGAAAGACGCCCTTCTTCTAAGCCACAGTCTGCAGAGGATCAACTTAGGAAGGCCGAAGCGAGAATCAAATTCCTTGAAACGGAAAATGACTTCCTAAAAAAGCTGGAAGAGTTAGAAAGGCGGGCGTGCAGCTGAGAAGTTCTATCTGATTGAAAGAACGATCAGGCAATACCAGTAAGAAGGCTGTTTCCTATCTATGCAAATTAGCTGGTGTAAGTCGAAGTGGCTACTATGATTGGTTAAAGGCAGCTCCAACCCGTAAGCTACGCGAGGAACAGGATGATTTGGACATAAAATTAATTAAAAATATACTCCTCAGTAAAAAGGAAAAAGCAGGCGCCCTCCAGATCAAAATGGTTATGGAAAATGATCATTCGGCCGTCATGAATCATAAGAAAATCAGACGGTTGATGGCAAAATATAATCTCTTCGCAAAAATCAGAAGGGCCAAACCGTCTCGAAAGATGGCTAAGACAACCAAGGAGGAGCACCTTACTTGTCCAACCTTCTTAATCGTGAATTCAAACCGAGGGAGCCAGAGGAAATTCTGCTAAAAGACATTACCTATCTTTATTATGGAAAGGGTCAGCTTATTTATCATGCGTAAAAGATGCGGTCATAAAAGAAATAGTTACGTATCATTTATCCACTCCATTAGATATGAATATGTTTATGAAACATTAAACAAGCTAAGGCAGACTATGAATCACGAGTTCCATCCGAGTGCAATCCCCGTAAGGGAACTGTTGGGATAATGCGCCGATGGAAAGTTTTTTTGGCCACTTTAAAGATTTAGCAGAATATAAAACATGTACTAATTTAACGGATGTGAAGGAAGAAGTTGATCGAGTTATTGAAGAATACAATGAGTCTCGTTATCAATGGGGACTATAGAAAATGGCCCCGGTAAAATACCGGGACCACCTATTAGCCAATTTTTTCATACTGTCAAAAAAATGGGGTACACTTTACCCGAATAAGGGACTTTTTTTACTGTGTCCATTATTCGGGGTATAGTTCAAAATCAGTAGGGCTTTTTAATATTCATGAACAACTTCCGCCTCCGGCTTGCACCTGTGAACCTGTCTCACCGCGAAGGACGTCGCCTTCAGTCGATTCAATGATCAGGTCCGTTACCTTATTCGATACTTGTGATGAGACCATTTGCAAAAGATCATTTACATCAACTTGGGATTGTTTGAATTCTTGGACGATCGGTAGTTCATCCAATTGTTTTTCCAGTGCATCGATTTTAGCCTGAACTTGGTTGTATGCTTTTTCTTTTCCGTAATGCTGGAAGTTTACCGCCTGTTTTTGCAAGCTCTTGATACTGGCGATCATTTCACGGATTTTTTGGTTTTCATTGATGTGAGCTTCTGCCCGTTTAAAGAAATCGACTTCTTCCGTGCTCGCAATCATTTCAGCAAGCTCTGCCGCTTTTGACAGTATGTCATCTTTAGTATATTTAGTCATATTACTCCACCTCAATCGCCGTTGCTTCTTCAACCATATCCCCATTTAATGACCATGTTTTCGTTCCAGTGATTTTCACTTTTACGATTTGGCCAATTGCCGATTTTGGTCCTTTGAAGTTCACGAGCTTATTTTTCGTTGTATAACCTGCTAATATTTCCGCATTCTTCTTGCTTTCGCCTTCAACAAGCACTTCAACAATCTGCCCATCATACTCTTTCATTTTCAATGCACACGTTTCATTGACAAGGGCATTCAAACGTTGCAGGCGTTCCTTTTTCACTTCCATCGGTACATTATCCTGCATTTTCGCAGCCGGTGTTCCCTCACGTGGTGAATAGATGTAAGTATATGCTGCATCGAAACCAACTTCACGGTATAAAGACATCGTCTCTTCAAAGTGCTCTTCCGTTTCATTCGGATAGCCTACAATGATGTCAGTTGTTAGCGATGCACTTGGGATTGCTTCCTTAATCTTTTTTACTAGCTCTAAATATTGTTCTCGTGTATATTTACGGGCCATGATTTTAAGTGTTTCCGTACTTCCCGATTGAACTGGAAGATGGATATGGTCAACGAGATTTCCCCCTTTAGCCAGAACTTCAATCAAGTGATCATCAAAGTCACGGGGATGGCTGGTCGTAAAACGAATACGCGGAATATCGATTTTGCGGATTTCATCCATCAAATCACCGAAACGATATTCAATATCCGCAAAGTCTTTACCGTATGCATTCACATTCTGTCCAAGCAGGGTTATTTCCTTGTAACCCTGAGCCGCTAAATGACGGACTTCTTGTATGATATCTTCAGGTCTGCGGCTTCTTTCTTTACCCCTTGTGTAAGGTACGATGCAGTATGTACAAAACTTATCGCAGCCATACATGATATTGACCCATGCCTTCGTTTTGCCTTTACGCACTTTCGGAAGGTTCTCGATTACATCACCTTCTTTGGACCAAACCTCAATGACCATTTCCTTGGAAAGATAAGCTTCATTAAGAATTTGCGGCAGCCGATGGATATTATGCGTTCCGAAAATCATATCTACAAAATGGTGCTTCTCTAGAATCCGCTTTACAACAGACTCCTCTTGCGACATACAACCGCAAACCCCAAGCAAAAGATCCGGCTTTTCCAATTTCAATGATTTCAAATGGCCCAATTCACCGAACACTTTATTCTCTGCGTTTTCCCGAATCGCACAAGTGTTAAGTAATATGACGTTAGCATCATCCACCGTGTTTGTAGGCTCATAACCAAGTGCCGTAAAGATGCCCGCCATGACTTCTGTATCATGTTCGTTCATTTGACAGCCATATGTACGAATGTAAAACTTTTTGCCTTCTCCCATTCCACGGAAACCTTCAGGAATTGCAAAGTCATCATGGTATTCTACTTCTTCTTTTCCTCGCTTTTTCGCATCTTTTAGGGAAGGCGGAATATAAACGGCTTGAAAGTACTTACTGAAGTCCTTATCGGATTTTTTGTCCGCTGAATTTTCAGCCTGTACTTGTTGTGATTCTAATCGTTGTTTCTCGTTCATAGTTAATCTCCTTTCAAAATAGTTAGTTTATTTCTTCACCAACTATTTCAAGACCTATCTTCTAATGGTTTTAGACGGTTTCTTTTTAAGAATTTCCAGTAAATATTAGCTTTTAATTGTGATATATCCACATTAACTTAGTATAAAGCTTTTAACAGCAAGAAACAATCATTCTGTCGTGCCTTCTTCAATTGTAAGAAATTTTTCACAAACGCGGAAAATAAGAACAAGAAAGAAGAGGCTTGATTCGCATATTCAATATGACGATATTAGCCTCTTCTTATTAAATGATAGGATGATACTATTCCTTCACAGCTATTTTAAATGCAGACCATGCTCTTTACTCGTGAGTTTGAGCTTTAATCGTGAGTTTGATCACTTTACTCGTGAAATTGATCACTTTACTCGTGAAATTGTGCATTTTAATCGTGAGTTTGGGCATTTTACTCGTGAGTTTGGGCGCTTTACTCGTGAGTTTGGGCATTTTACTCGTGAAATTGTGCATTTTACTTGTGAGTTTGACCGCTTTACTCGTTTATTTGGTTGTTTTACTCGTGAACCTTCTCACTCTTTAAGGGGTTAGGAGCACCTTGCCACACTGACCTTTGATCATCAGTTCAAAACCCTTCTCAAAATCGCTTAGTGAAAATCGGTGTGTAATCATTGGTTTTACATCAACATTGCCACTCCCAAGCAAACTTGAAACCTGTTGCCAGGTTGAAAACATTTTCCTTCCGGTTATCCCTTGGACAGTAAGACCCTTGAATACAATATCATCCGTTATATTAAGCGTGACCGGCTGAGATGGCAGACTTAGAATTGATATCCTTCCACCATTCGTCGCCATCTTAAACCCTTGTTCAATAGCTGTAGGATTACCGCTCATTTCGCAAACCACATCCACCCCATCCGAATTTGTGAGGCCTTTCGTGATTTCCAGTGGATTTTGTTTAATTGAATGTATGAGGTCTGTAGCCCCCATCTTTTTGGCAAGCTGAAGCCGATAATCATTAATATCAAGAGCGATCACTTTATCGGCACCTGCAGCCTTTGCTACAGCAACTGCCATAAGCCCAATTGGACCACAGCCGATTATGGCCACCGTTTTACCCAGGACCTCTCCAGCAAGCACTGAATGTACGGCATTTCCCATCGGTTCTTGGATGGTAGCTATATCGAGTGGCATACCAATTGGATTTTTCCATAGATTCTTGGCCGGCAGAGCTATATACTCTGCAAAGCATCCCTGTTTATCGAGTCCGATAATATTTGTTTTTTTACAAATATGGAATTGCCCGGTTAAGCATTGCCTGCATGTACCGCAAACTATATGTGTTTCGGCAGATACACAATCACCAACTGAAACATTGCTCACATTTTCTCCTATCTCCATTACTTCCCCAGCAAATTCGTGTCCAAAAACGTATGGTGGATTCACTCTTCCCTGCGACCATTTATCCCAGGTGAAGATATGAATATCCGTTCCACATATAGAGGTCATCTTTACTCGAATCAAGACCTCGTCCTCACGAATATCCGGCATATCGACAACTTGTAATTGTGCCCCATATCCTCGGTGATGTTTGACGACTGCTTTCATTTTCCCTCTCATATACACTCCCCCTGAAATAGGGCTGCTCTTTTCACCTGCCTTAATATGTAAAGATATGAAAAACTAATTAAAAAAATACCTAATCGCTTTTGTATCGGTCTTTTGTACAATAATAAAGTTGATTTTGGGGCATTCGTACATTTTTGTTAAATGGGTCATGTTTCTATAGCATCTCGTCCGCTCTCGAATAAGATATCTTGTACAACAAAAATAATTGAAGGAGTGACTTATATGTCATGTTCTGGAAACCATAATCATGATCATCATGGTAACAACAATAATAACGATAGAATCGCAGACGATTTTTGTCGTGCTGTGAGAGGTTGTAATAGGCGCGACAGAGATCGTGACCGCGATCATGACCGTGACCGCGATCGGGATCGGGATCGGGACCGCGATCGGGACCGCGATCAACACCATCACCACCATCATCATAACAACAACAACTGTTGTTGTAGAAGAAGGAATCGTTGTTGTTTCTTCGGTTTCGGCGGCGGTTTCGGTGGCCGTTGCGGTGGCGGTTTCGGTGGCGGTTGCGGTGGCGGTTGCGGTTTTTAACCGTAACTTCGGCAGATGCAACAACGGTTGTTAAGCTAAGCCAGTCGTTAGTCTTCTAGCATGTGGCCTATCTACTGGAGAGCCTAATAATTAACCACAAAAAAGGTTCACCCCATCTTAAGGGGCGAACCTTTTCACTTTTACATAAATTCAGCAACAAGCTTATCAAAGTGCGCTTGATCCAGTGTCAAATCGGATTTATTTAACGCTTTTTCAGCATACCCTGGCACTAATTCCTGGTACGAAGGACGTGAAGAGTCTTGATAGATAATACCTGTCACAAGGCTGTCATGTTTCATCAAAGTCTGCATGGCCTGTTCTTTATTTGATGAATCATAGCCTTCAATCGTGTTCAATTTAGTTAAGTTTTGTTTAAACCAATCATACGTATTAATCTTATTATATGTTACGCAAGGAGAGAAAACATTGATAAAGGAAAACCCTTTATGGTTTATCCCTGCTTCAATGATCGCTGTCAGGTCTTTCAAGTCAGTGGAAAAGCTTTGGGCGACAAACGTAGCGCCAGCTGACAAAGCTAATTCCATAGGTGAAACAGCCTGTTCTATTGATCCTTCTGGAGTGGATTTCGTTTTAAATCCAGCAGCAGATCTAGGTGAGGTCTGGCCTTTTGTCAAACCATAAATTTGGTTATCCATGACAATATAGGTAATGTCTATATTACGACGGATCGCATGAATGGTGTGTCCCATCCCGATTGCAAAACCATCTCCGTCACCGCCTGAAGCTATAACGGTCAATTCACGATTTGCCATTTTCACTCCTTGGGCAATTGGCAGAGAGCGGCCATGGATTCCGTGGAAACCGTATGACTTGATGTAACCGGATATACGTCCTGAACAGCCGATACCGGAAACAACAGCCAGATTCTCCGGCTCCAATCCTACATTGGCTGCCGCACGCTGCATGGCAGCCTGAACGGAGAAATCTCCGCAGCCAGGACACCAGTTAGGTTTTACATCATTACGAAACTCTTTAAACGTTGCCATATTCGAACATCTCCTTGCATTGTGTGTGAATTTCATGCGGGAGGAATGGGTTGCCATCATATTTTAGGATGCTTTTAATTTTATTAACATGTCCGACATTCATCTTGATAATATTAGCCAATTGTCCAGTCGCATTATTTTCAATAACTACCACTTTCTTAGCACTTTGCACCAACGATAGGACTTCATCAGCCGGGAAAGGATGAATCAAACGGATTTGCGCATGATTCACTTTCATTCCATCCGTTTCTAACCGGCCGATCGCTTCATCAATGGTCCCGCGTGTAGAGTTAAAACCAAGAATTAATAAATCCGCTTCTTCATGCGGTGTGTTTTTGTATACTGGTGTTTGGAATGTGTTAGTTAAATTATCCAGCTTACGCATCCGTTTATCCATTTGCACTTTACGATTCAATGCCGTCTCAGAAGGTCTACCCGTTTCATCATGTTCAACACCGGTAACATGGTGAATTCCATTTTTCATACCAGGCACTACACGTGGTGAGACCCCGTCTTCCGTTACTTTATAACGCTTGAAGTAAGATTTGTTTTCAGCCTCTTCAATTTCAAAGTCCACCAATTTACCGCGTCTTATCTCCACCCTGCTGTAATCAAGCGGCTGAACCGTTTGTTTACCTAGTGATAGCTGTAAATCGGATAAAACGATAACTGGACATTGATATTCCTCTGCAAGATTGAATGCTTCTGCCGTATCATAAAAAGCTTCTTCGACTGTACTTGGAGCCATTACGATTTTAGGGATTTCACCATGAGTACCATAAATCATGGCCATTAAATCGGATTGCTCCTGTTTTGTAGGAAGTCCCGTAGATGGACCGCCACGCTGAGTATCGACAATGACAATTGGCGTCTCGGTAATGCCCGCTAAACCAATCGCTTCCATCTTCAAGGAAAGTCCAGGTCCAGCTGAAGCAGTGATGGCACGTACACCACCATAGTTTGCACCAATCGCCATTGTAGCCGCTGCGATTTCATCTTCAGTCTGTATGACCGTCCCACCCAATTGAGGAAGTTTTTTAATCAGATATTCCATAATTTCCGAGGCTGGAGTAATTGGATAAGCTGCCATGAAGCGGCAACCGCCTGCAACTGCACCTAGAGCGATAGCATCGTTCCCGATCATGAACAATCGTTTTTGGCCGTCTGCTTTTTCAAGCTCCATTGCGCCCAGTTTTTCTCCAAGCATCACTTCCATTGCCTTATAGCCAGCAGTAATGGCTTCCATATTCTTCTTTACGATTTCTTCACCTTTGCGGCCGAATATTTCATCAACCACATCGTTGAATACGGAAATTTCCATTCCAAGAACAGCACATGTCGCACCGATAGCGACCATATTTTTCATTAAAGATGTCCCTAATTCGGCTGCTATTTCCGTAAATGGAACAATATATAATTCTGCCTTTGTATCTTCTGGGCAGACAGGTTTGAATTTTGCATCTGCGATTATGATGCCACCCTCATGTAATTCTTTATAATTGACGTCAATTGTTTCTTGGTCAAAAGCAACTAAGATGTCTAAATCATCAGAGATAGCACGAGTTTCCGTAGTACTTACACGAATTTTGTTATTCGTGTGTCCACCCTTGATTCGGGATGAGAAATGACGGTAGCCATACAAGTAATAACCTAAGCGATTGAGGGCAATACAGAATATTTCTCCTGTACTTTCAATACCTTCACCTTGTTGTCCGCCAACTTTCCATGAAAGTTGATTGATCATGTCTTACACTCCTTTAGGACGTTCGTATATAAATGCATTTAACCGCACCTCCCTTCAGAACATTCGACTATGTATAATTAATCGTTCTAATTTAGGAAAGGTGTACTAAACGCTTTCAATTCTATCGGTTAAATCATTAAATTGCAACCTTTTTGCTTTTGTTTTTTATATTTTCAGAATATTTATTCATATCTATATAGTAAGAATTAAAAATCACTTAAGATAATTCCTGTTTAAGCGGAAAATTACGAGTGAAATTACCAAAAAGGAGACCTTTTACGAACTCACTTGAATAAAGCATGTTGAGTTCATTGATAAAATTATGATAATCCTTATATGACATTAAATTTTCTACCATATGATCGATTCCATCGAAGTCAGACCCTAATCCAATTTGTCTTTCCCCGCCCAAACTGCATATATGTTCTATATGTTTCAAGATATCCTTTATCGAAGCCGATTCACCATTAGATAGGAATTGAGGGACAAAGGTTACCCCTATCACTCCATTTTTTTGCAAAAGCGCTTTTATCTGGCCGTCTTTTAAATTTCGCGGATTCGAACAAAGCTGATAGGCATTCGAATGGGAGGCAATTGGGAATTTCGCCTTCTTTAGGGTGTCCCAAAATCCAGCTTCAGATAGATGGGATAAATCACACCAAATTGATTTCTCATTCAAAAGCGCGACCACCTCCGTTCCAAACCCTGTCAATCCGCCCCCTCTTGATTCTAAAGCCCCATCTGCTACCAAGTTAGCGTAATTCCAAGTTAAACCTACAGAGGACACTCCAAGATGAATTAGTGTTTTCAGTTTCAATAAATCATTTCCAATGCAATCGCATCCCTCTAAGGTTAGCATCGCACCGATTTCCTTTTCTTTTAGAGAATCGATGTCTGCTTTGGTCTTTATAAATTTCATTTCCGGCTCTGATAAAATCTTTTCATGAAAAATATCCACCATCGCCAAAGCCGCTTGAAATCTCATATCCGGGTGGACATTCTCTGGAATATAAATCGCAAAACATTGGACTTTTCCTCCTTCATCCAATAACCCCCGCTTTGTTATATGTAATTTATCACTATCTAAAAAAGAAATATCCGGATCTTTGAACATCTTCATCAACACATCACAATGTGCATCAAAAATCGCCAATGTAATCCCCCTTCCTGCCCTTATCTATTTAGAGATCATATATTCCATTATAAAGCGATCTCGATTTTTCGTCATTTGGATTTCAGGACAAAAAAGAGCCTGCTCGCCATCCGACAAACAGGACACCCACCCATGAAATTATCTTGGTTCAATGATTAGCTTTATAGCAGTTCGTTCTTCGCCATCAATAAGTATATCTGTAAAGGCAGGAATACAAATCAAGTCAACTCCACTAGGGGCGACAAACCCTCTTGCGATTGCTACTGCCTTGACGGCTTGATTTAACGCACCTGCACCGATTGCCTGAATTTCGGCTGCTCCTCTTTCTCTGAGCACTCCCGCTAGTGCGCCTGCTACAGAATTAGGATTAGATTTTGCTGAAACCTTTAATATTTCCATTCCTAGTCCTCCTTGTTTTCCCTGCCGATTATAATCTCTGGCTCAATAGTTATAACACTTTCCACTGCTACTATATTCAGCAAGTAAAACTTGTATGACAAAGAAAACCTGGATTGTCCACCATTTATTAAAGAATAAAAAAATGGATGGAAAGTCATTTGACTGTCCATCCATTCAAATCAATTATCAAAGGGGTGATCTTCGTTAATCAGTATTCTTTCAATTTTTTTAGCTTTGCCAGTTTTATCATCAATTTCAAGGAGAACCCCACTTAATAGCGTCCGCCCCTCCTTAGGCACTTCGAAACGAACAGGAAGGCTAGTTAGGAACCGATGGATTACTGCCTCTCTTTCCATACCAAGGATGCCATCATACGGTCCTGTCATGCCTACATCTGATATGTAAGCGGTGCCAGCAGGTAAAATACGGTTATCGGCTGTCTGGACGTGTGTGTGTGTACCAACAACGGCTGTAACCTTCCCATCCAGGAACCACCCCATAGCTTGCTTTTCACTTGTAGCCTCTCCGTGAAAATCAACAAAGATGATTGGTGTCCTTTTTTGAGCCTCCGCGACTAGTTCTTCCGCCTTTTTGAACGGACAATCCAAATCCGGCATGAACGTTCTAGCCTGCAAATTGATGACCGCTATTTCCTGTTGATTCAATTTTAAAAATTTCATTCCATCGCCAGGTGCTCCGTCCGGAAAGTTCGCTGGCCGGACGAGATATTTCGCGTCATCAATAAAATTGAAAATATCGCGATTATCCCATGTATGGTTTCCCATGGTCACTGCCTGCGCTCCCCACTCTAAAAAACTGCGGTAAATCTTTTCTGTAATTCCCCGGCCACTTGCAGCATTTTCCCCGTTGATGACCGTGATATGCGGACGATACTTTTCTTTTAACTTAGGAAGGTATTCTTGGATCATATCACGACCAGGAGACCCTACGACATCTCCAATAAATAGCAATTTCATTGTAAAACCCTTTCTAGATTCACATTTATTATGATATGGATTATTCAAGTATGTATTGTAACATAACATGGTGTCATTATAGGAATCATGCTTATCGATTAATATTAGAAAAAGAAAAAACGAAGTGGTTTGCACCACTTCGTCTTTCATTATCAATTTATTTGGCGTATTCGACTGCTCTTGTTTCACGGATGACCGTGACTTTTATATGACCTGGGTAATCGAGCTCTTCTTCAATCCTTTTTCGGATATCACGAGCGAGTCGATGGGCCGAAAGGTCATCGATTTGCTCTGGTTTCACTAGAATCCGTACTTCTCGTCCGGCTTGAATCGCAAATGATTTTTCCACTCCATCATAGGATTCGGAAATCTCCTCAAGTTTTTCAAGTCTTCTAATGTAATTTTCAAGCGTTTCACTTCTAGCACCCGGTCTTGCAGCTGATAATGCATCTGCAGCAGCCACAAGCACTGAAATGATGGAAGTTGGTTCCGTATCACCATGATGGGAAGCGATGCTGTTAATGACAGTTGGATGCTCTTTATATTTGGTTGCTAATTCAACGCCAATTTCAACATGACTGCCTTCCACTTCATGATCAATCGCTTTCCCAATATCATGCAATAAACCTGCACGGCGGGCAAGAACTTCATCCTCACCAAGCTCTGCGGCCAGTAAACCTGAAAGCTGGGCCACTTCAATTGAATGCTTAAGTACGTTTTGCCCATAACTTGTACGGAACTTCAAACGTCCTAGTATTTTGATAAGATCTGGATGGAGACCGTGAACTCCAACTTCAAAAGTTGTTTGTTCACCAATTTCACGAATATGTTCATCCACCTCACGTCTTGCTTTGTCAACCATTTCTTCAATTCGAGCCGGATGGATCCGTCCGTCCTGAACAAGTTTTTCAAGAGCCAAGCGTGCCGTTTCCCGTCTAATTGGATCAAATCCAGATAAAATGACAGCTTCAGGAGTATCATCAATAATAAGGTCAATACCTGTTAGCGTTTCTAACGTCCGGATATTTCGTCCTTCACGTCCGATTATCCGTCCTTTCATTTCATCGTTTGGAAGATTCACTACAGAAACGGTGGTTTCTGCAACATGATCAGCCGCACAACGCTGAATGGCAAGAGAAAGAACTTCTTTTGCTTTTTTATCAGCTTCTTCTTTGGCACGGGTATCACTTTCTTTAATCATAAGCGCTACATCGTGAGCCAGTTCGTTTTCCATTCGGTCTATAATGATTGCTTTAGCTTCTTCTCGAGTTAAACCGGAAACACGTTCAAGCTCTGTTTGCTGCTTACGAACCGTCTCTTCCACTTTGCTTTCCATCTCTTCAATATGCTGTTGTCTTTGGTTTAGAGAATCTTCTTTTTTCTCCAAAAGGCTTTCACGTTTGTCTAACGTTTCATCCTTTCGGTCCAGATTCTCTTCTCTTTGCAATAACCGATTTTCTTGTTTTTGTAATTCGTTCCTTCTTTCACGGGATTCCCGATCAGAATCAGAACGAACTTTATGAATTTCATCTTTTGCTTCCAACAAGGCTTCTTTCTTAAGAGCTTCCGCTTCACGTTTTGCATCCTCAAGGATGTGTTCTGCAGAGCCCTTTGCCCCTGCTATTTTACTCTCAAATTTTGATTTGTGAATAAAATAACCAACAACTGCACCGACGATTAGGCCAAGCAAAGTGAAGATGATTGTCATGGGTTCCATCGTTTCACCTCCCCTTGCTATGAACTTTTTACATAAAATGTTGAACTGTCGGCAAGTACATTGCACTAAATTCAATATACAGCACTTAATTTTCAAAATTTTAGTTTGAAAAATTGTAAAATATACATATTAATTGTATAGTTGAGAATTTTTATTGTCAAGCGTTTGTCCCTTATGTATCAATGATTATTCAAGTTTTCTTTATATGAACCACCATTAAGTACAGCATTCATTATGGAAAATGTCTGTAAATCCGTTTTCACAGCCATTTAACCCGCTGGAAATTTCACATTTTTCTCACAATATATAGAAAAGGCCTAAGCGATCAAGCTTAGACCTTTTCCTGCCATTAATCAAGTAATTCAAAATGTTCTTCTGTTTCATTTTCTTCTGGTGGCAATTCATGTTCTCCATCAAGATTATAGTGATCTCTGATTTTCTGAGAAATTTCCAGAGCGATATCCTGATTTTCTTTTAAGAACAGCTTCGCATTTTCGCGGCCTTGTCCGACACGCTCTTCATTATATGAGTACCATGAGCCGCTTTTAAGGACGATATCAAGATCTGCACCCATATCGATGATTTCACCTTCCTGAGAAATCCCTTGACCATACATGATATCAACTTCTGCTTGACGGAATGGAGGGGCAACCTTGTTTTTTACAACTTTGATTTTAGTTTTATTACCGACAATTTCATTACCTTGTTTTAATTGTTCCGCACGACGCACTTCCAGGCGAACAGTTGAATAGAACTTCAATGCCCGGCCTCCCGGAGTCGTTTCTGGGTTCCCAAACATTACACCAATTTTTTCACGGACTTGGTTAATGAAAATGGCAATGGTGTTTGATTTATTAATGGCACCAGACAGTTTTCTAAGTGCCTGAGACATCATCCGTGCTTGAAGACCCATATGGGAATCTCCCATTTCACCTTCGATTTCAGCTTTAGGAACAAGTGCGGCAACCGAATCAATGACTATGATATCTACCGCTCCACTTCGAACTAACGCTTCGGCGATCTCTAAGGCTTGTTCACCCGTATCAGGCTGTGAAAGCAGTAGCTCATCAATATTCACACCAAGTTTTTCTGAATATGCTGGATCTAGAGCATGCTCAGCATCAATGAATGCAGCCGTGCCACCAGTCTTTTGTACTTCTGCAATAGCATGTAATGCAACAGTCGTTTTACCGGAGCTTTCAGGTCCATATATCTCAATGACCCGACCTCTTGGATATCCGCCTACTCCCAATGCTACGTCCAATGCTAAAGAACCGCTTGAAATCGTTGAAATCCTTCGATCAGACTGTTCCCCAAGTTTCATAATAGAACCTTTACCAAATTGTTTTTCAATTTGTTTTAACGCCATATCTAAAGCCGCTTGACGATCACTCACTCAATTTCCTCCTCTATATTCAAATAATCGGCTGTCCGATTAAGGGTTTTCTAACGTTAGCAATTATTTGAGATCAAGGTTTGTATCCTGTCTCAAAACCTATCTTTACTATATACTCTTTTTACTATTTTGCCAAGCAAAAAGTCGAACATTCATTCGTTTTTTTCTTTCGGGATATTCTTTATAAAAAACCATTTTATCTTGAGGAAATCCCCATTTCCATTCACTTACTCACTTTAAAAACTTTTTTCTTTGAATTAACTTTTTTCTTTTTCCCCGTTTTTTCAAGAAACAAACTTTTTCAACCAAATAAAAAAGCAGAGCCGTAAAAAGCTCTGCTTCAGCGTTTATAAATCCCTTAACAGGTAATGACAGCCGTACTTCACACTGCGAATACGGTTCTGCGCCCTGCTTCCGGAAAGATTCAATTCTTTGAAATGAGTCTTTCCATCCCGATAAGAAATGCCAATGAATACTGTACCAACAGGCTTGCCTTCCTGTTCATCCGGTCCTGCGACACCCGTAAAGCTTATGCCTACGTCTGCATCGAGCTTTTTCCGGACATTAGAGGCCATTTCCATTGCACACTCACCGCTGACCACCCCGTGCTCTGAGATGGTATCATCACTGACGCCAAGTACATTTGACTTTGCATCATTCGTATAACTGACAATGCCGCCTTTGAAAACTTTACCGGCCCCCGGGATGGTTGTCAGCTGTTCTTGGAACATTCCACCTGTCAAGCTTTCGGCTGCCGCGATTGAAAGTTTGCGGACCGTTAATTCTTTTACAAGTTCCTTTATTAGCGAAGTATTATCACTTCCATAATAGAACTTACCTACCCGGCTAAGGATTTCTTTTTCCGATTCTAAAATAAGCTCTTCGCATTTTTCTTTGGATGAGTCTTTAGCGGTAATCCTTAACGTCACTTCCCCTTCGGCTGCCAGAGGAGCAATTGTCGGATTCGTTTGATTGACAAGAAGATCTTCAATAACCGTTTCCAGTTCGGCTTCACCTATCCCGTAGAACCGAAGAACCTTGGAATCGATCCGTTCGTGCTTATCCAATTTATTCATAATCGATTCATAACCATAACTTAAAAACATCGGCTCCATTTCACTTGGCGGACCAGGTAGAAGCATATATGTAATCCCGGATTTGGACAAGACCATTCCCGGTGCCATGCCATGATCGTTCGCCAACACTTCACTGCCCTCCAATACAAGGGCCTGCTTCTTGTTGTTTTCCGTCATCGGCCGGTCCCGTTTTTGGAAGTAAGCTTCAATGGATTGCAAAGCCTCATCATTAAAAACGAGCTTTTTCCCTATATGGCGAGCAATCGTTTCCTTCGTTAAATCATCTTTGGTAGGTCCTAGTCCACCTGTAAAGACGATCAAGTTCGCCCTTGATTCAGCGATTTCTATAGCTTGTTGTAAACGACGGTCGTTATCCCCGACTACAGTATGGTAAAAAACATTGATTCCCATTTCCGCAAACTGCTGCGATAGGAATCTCCCATTAGTGTTATTGATTTGTCCTAAAAGAAGCTCAGAGCCCACTGCAATGATTTCTGCATCCATCTTTTCAAAACCACCATTCGTTTTACTTGGAATTAACAAATACTTCTTTGTTTTTTATAAAATAATCCAAACCTGACCATATTGTAAAGATTAATGCAATCCATAATGCGATATTAGCAAACGGAAGAGAAATGAGGGCAAATGGAAGGTTATGCAGCAATAATGCCGAAATAGAAACAATTTGTGCCCATGTTTTAATTTTACCAAGCTGGTTCGCTGCAACCACTTCCCCTGTACCCGCCAGTACCAAACGCAAACCGGTCACAGCAAATTCACGACTAATGATCACGATAGCAATCCAAGACTGACCGTACATTAAATCCAGATCAACCAATACAATTAGGGCAGCCGAAACCAGAAGCTTATCAGCCAATGGATCTAAAAATTTCCCTAAATCAGTAATCATATTATATTTCCTGGCAAAATGGCCATCGATCCAATCAGTAGTAGAAGCTATGATAAAGAGGATGGCACCAGCTAAATGTGCCACTGGCAAACTGTATTCTCCCCAAGTCAGCGTCCCCCAAGAAAAAGGAACGAGCATGATGATTAAAAATACTGGTATTAAACAGATTCTTGCTACTGTAATCTTATTAGGCAGATTCAAAACTTTTACCTCCAAAATTTACGCCTGCCTTTAGGGCAATGCGTTATAGATCTAAAATAATGCTTATATGTATAATTTAACTCAAAACCAATCTTATGCCAGGTAGAGCAAAATCCGGTCTTAATATTGTATAGAGAAAAAATAGTCATCTATAAGATGACTATTCGGCTTTCGTAAATTGTATCGTTACCAATTGCGTATTCACTTCAGTCGGTGAAATAGAATACTCCAGCTTCTCATCATTTACAAAAATTTCAGTTTCATACGCTCTGCCAATATTGATGACAGCTTCTTTTTCATTGGTGAAATCAATTTCCTGGCTCTCATTATTGTCGATGGTGCCCTGGAATAGTAATTTACCCTCACCATTTTTTATGCCTACCCATGGTGAGCCTTTGGAAGTCACCTTTAATTTAAAGGTATCCGTATTTTTCAATTCATACGTACTATTTTTACCGCTGGAACTGATGACGGCAAGCTTTTGCTCTTTCTTTTCATCTTTAACATCTGATTCATCTTCATTCTTCTTATCAGATGAATCTGGTTTTACATCATTCTGTTTCTTGTCTGGATTCTCTTTTTCTTCATTATTAAACCCATCACTTTTATTGTAACCCACGGCTTCGCTCTGTTTAGCGCCCTTTTTATCATCAATATCCGGCTTACTCATATAGTTCGATACCAGGACCCATATCAATACAGCCGCACCAATGACTAAAACGGCAGCCAGGACCCTAGGTAACATTTCTACAACCTTGGAATTCCCTGCCGGCATCGTTTTCCGGGATTGGACCCTTGAAAGCTGTTCTGGCAATTCCTCGCTATAGACTGAAGGCACTTCACTCTTATATTGTTCGAAAATCTCTTCTGAATCCAGCCCAACCGCTTCACAATATTGCTTTATGAATGCCCGTACATAGAACTTTCCAGGCATCATACTGTAATTACCCTCTTCAATGCCAATGAGGTAACGCTTTTGAATCTTCGTTAATTCCTGTAAATCTTCTAGGCTAAGCCCTTTGGCTTCCCTAGCTTCCTTTAATCGATTACCTAACTCAGTCAAATAAAACACCTGCCATTTTAAAAGTCAAAGGAGCCAAAATTGGACCCTGAAAACTGGTCTTTTTGGTCGACAACTTCATATGTTATTTCTTCATCTGGATTGTTTCGCAATTCAATAATATAATCAAAGTCTTCGAGAGTATACTCCGTATTTTGGACAAAAACATCCGGATGTTCGATGACTTTAACCGCATCAAGCCTCATGATTTCGCGAATCAACTGCCAATGACGCTCATTTGCACGGCGTGTGGAAACAATTCCATCTAAAATGAACAAATTATCATTATTATATTCATCATCAATAAGCTGACTGCGAATAGTCTGCTTTAAAAGGGTCGATGACACAAACAACCATCTCTTATTAGCACATACACTCGAGGCTACGATAGATTCAGTTTTTCCGACACGTGGCATACCTCGTATCCCGATTAATTTATGACCTTCCTGTTTAAATAGCTCGGCCAAGAAATCGACAAGTAAGCCTAGTTCATCACGTACAAACCTAAAGGTGTTTTTCTCATCAGCATCGCGCTGAATATACCTCCCATGCCTGACAGCGAGACGGTCACGCAATTTAGGTTCCCTAAGCTTAATGACCTTTATCGTATCCATCGTATGGAGGATTGATTCGAATCTTTCTATGTTACGGCTATCTTTCGCCATCAAAAGTAAACCACGCCTGCCTTCATCGACCCCGTTAATAGTGATGATATTGATGGACAGCATACCCAGCAGGGATGAAATATCCCCTAATAAACCTGGACGGTTGACTTGAATTTCATATTCAAAATACCATTCTTTATTCTCCACGATAACACTCCTTAAGCCTAAAAGCTTTTACCCTAAAATTAGGGGCAAAACTTATCCATCGTAAATTTAAAGGTCTGCACCCATTAGTTATTATTGTCTAGCTTCTATAATATAGCATTTCGTGATAAGTTAAAAGGAAAAACCCTATAAAAGTATTCATTTTTATATATGGGGATAAATTGTGATCAATATCAATCCAAAGGCCCTGTTAAATATTAACAGGGCCTTTGGATTGATATTTTTTACCTTGTTCCATTGTTCTCGACTAACTTGACCATAACGCTTGCCATGGCATGTTTTTCTTGATCGCTTGCGACTGACCAAAGATCAGCAAGTACTCTCTGTTGTTCATTCTGGGGCTCAACTTGCTTCGAAAGGTAATCACCGATTTCGAAAGCCAAGTCGTTAACAGCACCATCTGACAAACCTTGTTGTTCACCTTGATTTAATCTGTCGCCTAAGAAATTTTTCCATTGATCCCAATTGTCTAGTACAGACATGTATGGTCACCCTTTCCTTTCAAAATAGTACATAGATATTTTGTGAAGGAACCGGGGAAATTATACATGGGTTTAAAAAAATCATGTGTACCATCCACCATTTACTCCTAAAATTTGTCCGGTGATATATGATGACTTGTCAGAAAGCAAATAGTATACGGCCTCGGCGACTTCTTTTGAATTACCCATCCTGCCCATTGGGATATCACCTTTGATGATTTCCAAATCTTCTGCACTGAAAGATTCGAGCATAGAAGTGGAAATCGCTCCTGGGGCAACGGCATTCACCCGGATTCCATTAAGGGATACTTCTTTGCTGAGCGCCTTGATAAAAGCATTTTGACTGCCTTTGACCATGGAATATAATACTTCACAGGATGCACCCGTCTGCCCCCAAATCGATGTGACCGCAACAATAGCAGCCTGTTCTTGGTACATCAGCTTCGGAAGCAGTTCCTTTGTTAATTGGAAAGGGCTCGTTACATGCAGCTGGACCATTTCATTTACGATTTTCTCATCCATGTCCGATATGAGCCCATAATAGCTATTCCCACTATTAAGGACGATTGCATGAAGGGCGAAAATATTTTCCGCCAATTTCTTATATCCGTACGGTGTAGCCAAATCCGCTTGAACAGGAATAAGTTCAACTTGATGAGGCTTCAGTTCTTCAATTAGTTCAAGGATCGCTTCTTCATTGCTGTTATAATGTAGATAAAGTGAATAATTCTCCTCGGCGAGCTTTATAGCGATTTCCTTGCCGATTCCTCCGCTGGCTCCAGTAATAAGGGCAAAACGTTTCCCCACATTCCCGCCCCCTTTAATATTATTTAGGATGTACTTGGCAGACAGTCATCCGTTCATCGGATATCAAGTCCTTGGCGATCTCCCTTATATCTTCAATCGTTAGTTTTTCCAAAACCGATACCACATCGAACAAGTTCATATCATTGAATGCATACCTGGTGAATTGATTCGCTATATATTCCGGCGAATTCAGAGAACGAAGGAAAGAACCGATTTTTTTCTTGATCGTCCTTTGCAGGCTTTCTTCATTCAAGCCGGTTCCGGCTTTAGATTTTTGCAGGATACTAAATAAAGACTCCGTCAATTCATCAGGTTTTGCACTGTCCCCGCCAATTAACGCAAACCCAAAACCTTGCTCCTGAGTATAATCATAAGAAAAGCTTTGATCGATCAACCCTTTCTCGTATAGCTCCTCATGCAATGGTGAACTTTTGCCAAACAGCATTTCCAAATAAATATTAGCCGCCAATTCCCTTTTCAAAAGCTTTAAACCGGTTTGGTGAACATTGATGGCCTTGATGCCCAGCATCACTTTTGGTGTATGAACATTCATGTTTAAGATTTCTTTATCCTTGGCAACGGTTTCCGGCTCTTGATCAAATTTACGTTCCACCTCAGGCTGTTGGTAATAGTCTTTATTATTTTGATTATTCCGAATCAGCTTCATGGTACTTTCGACATCTACCGGTCCTACAATGAATAGGAGCATGTTGCTTGGATGATAAAACGTATTATAACATTCGTAAAGCATATCTTTCGTAATATCAGCAATGGATTCCACAGTACCAGCAATATCAATTTTCACTGGATGATGATGATACATGTTGGCTATCGTCCCGAAATACAGCCTCCAGTCTGAATTATCATCATACATATTGATCTCCTGCCCAATGATTCCTTTTTCCTTCTCTACCGTCTTTTCTGAAAAGTAAGGCTCCTGGACAAAGTCGATTAAGGTCGTTAGATTCCTATCGAAATCGGACGTGCTTGAAAACAAATAAGCTGTACGGGTGAAAGAAGTAAAAGCATTTGCAGAAGCTCCCTGTTTTGAGAATTGCTGAAAAACATCGCCATCTTCCTTTTCAAAAAGCTTATGTTCAAGAAAATGTGCAATTCCATCAGGTACTTTTGAGAATTCCGTTTGATTCAAGGGTTTGAAATGGTTGTCGATTGAACCATAATTCGTCGTAAACGTTGCAAATGATTTATTGAACCCACTTTTCGGAAGAATATATACTTCGAGGCCATTATCCATTTTTTCATGGAAAAGTTCTTCTTTCAATTGATTGAATGCTATTTTCTCCATTACCCTTGTACCTCCTCTTCTGTTAGGAAATAAATCGTATCAAGCTGAATCTTTTGACCCACTGCAATGATTTCTTCCTTTGTCGTCCGCTCTGTTTTGGCAAACCACTCATCGAGTGATATATCCTGCCCGGAAACCACATTATGATATAAAATTTCCACAAGTCCTCTCGAAACGTCAATGGTTTCAAGGAGTTGGTTCTTAACGACCGCCTTCGTCTGTGCCAGTTCTTCTTCGGAAAAGTTCCCTTGCTTCATTTCCTTCATTTGTGCATGAATGATTTCCAATGCCTGCTTGTAGTTGGCATTTTCAATGCCGGCCATGACCATTAATAGACCTTTATGACTTTCGAGCCTTGAAGCTGCATAATAAGCAAGGCTTGCTTTCTCCCTGACATTAATGAAAAGCTTCGAATGTGAAAATCCGCCAAAAATCCCATTGAATAGCTGAAGAGCATAATAATCCGGATCACCGTATGCAACATGGGTTCGATAACCGATATTCAATTTCCCTTGTTTCACATCCGAGTTTTCAATGATTTCTTTTTCCTTCTCCACTTCATTACCCGTAATCCTTGTCATATTCACCGGCATTCGTTCTTTCAGTGATACATACTTGTCAGCTAGAGCCCCCACTTCTGATTCATCGATGTCACCGATCACATATAAATCGATTTCATCCTCAGTCAGCATTTTTTTATAATAAGCGAAAAGTGACTCAGGCGTTATCGTTTCCAAGTCTTGCAGATTACCGCTAGCTTCTAAAGCATATGGTTCATTTTTGCACATTTCCTCTACAAGCCGTGTTGCTGAATAACGCATTTTATCATCGGAAATGGATTGAATCCGCTGTTTTAAAGAACGGATTTCATTGGAAACGGTTTTGGGGTCAAAGGCTTCGCCATTCTTCTTCGGATTAAAGATCACCTCTGATAATAATCCAAAAGCCTTTTCGAGAAGCGGCGTTGAATCACTAAGGAATTTTTCATTGACGATATCGATCGTAAAACTTATGATTTGATATTCACCTTTTTTAACTACATCGACATAAAACCCTGCCCCGTATAAATCATCAAGATACGAACGAAGCTCGGGTGTTGTAGGATATTTATTTGTATTGCTTTGTAACACATATGGCAGCAATGCACGATATGTAACGTCCTCTTTTGTAAGCGGGGCTTTCATTTTCAGCACGAGAGTATTCGTTTTATATTTATCCGTACGGACCACATGAAGCCTGTAGCCGCTTTTTTCCGTAATTGTATCGGAAGCAATAGACATGAATAATCCTCCTCATTATATAAATCACCTTTATTAGCTTATTGTTTGTAGATCGGGACCCTTTTAAACATCTACTTAAAATATACATGTGAAAGGAAAAATCATGCAAGTTACAGCTACTTTTTTTGTTTTATCAGCCCGATCTTTTGCTTAAACAAAAGAAAAAACCGGCCAGCACAGTTTGCTGACCGGTTAAGATAACTTATCTTTTCCCTTTGATGTATGGCTGTCCGGATGCTTTCGGAGCATCTGCACGTCCAATGAAACCTGTTAGTGCAATGATCGTCAGAACATATGGCATAATTAATAAGAAAACGGATGGTATATCTTTTATGAATGGCAGACTGGATCCGACAATGCTTAAACTTTGTGCCAAGCCAAAGAATAACGCAGCTCCCATGGCCCCAAGTGGATTCCATTTACCAAAGATCATTGCGGCAATGGCCATGAAACCTTGCCCATTTATTGTCGTATGACTGAAATCATTCGCAAATAAAGTCGCGTGGATTGCTCCTCCGATACCAGCAAAAGCTCCTGAAAGAAGGACAGCCTGATAACGGATCTTCGTTACATTTACGCCCATTGTATCCGAAGCCATCGGATGTTCCCCTACAGCCCGGAGACGAAGTCCAAATGGAGTTTTAAAAATGATATACCAAACGATAATTGCTACGATAATGGCAAGATATGCAATATAGTAACCATTTGAGAAGAAGATTGGACCAATAAAAGGAATATCACTTAACAAGGGAATATCTATCCTCGGGAAAGTCTCCGTAATTATATCCGTCTGCCCTTTATCATAAATCTTCTTTACTAGAAATAATGTGAGTCCAACCGCCAGTAAGTTTATAGCAACCCCACTTACCGTTTGGTCCGCTCGGAATGTTATCGATGCCACTGCATGAAGAGCTGAAAATAGCAGGGAAGCAAGCATGGCGACAACAACGGATAGCCATGGTGTCCAAACTCCAAATACATCTGCATACATTAAGTTAAAAACGATTCCTGTGAAAGCCCCAATTACCATTAACCCTTCTAACCCTATATTGATAACACCCGACCGTTCAGAAAACACACCACCAAGCGCAGTGAAAATCAGCGGGGCAGCATAAGCAATCATGGACGGAATGATGATTTGTAACACTTGATAAAAGTCCACTTATTTCGCCCCCTTCTTAAAGCGTTGCACAATCCAACGAATAAAATAACTTGATGCAACAAAGAATATGATTAATGCTATGACAATATCAACAATTTCACTTGGAATCCCGGTCTCCAATGGCATATTGATTGCCCCTGCTTTAAGACCACCGAACAAGAAAGCAGCTAACACGACCCCAATCGCTGAGTTGCCTCCTAGTAAGGCGACCGCAATCCCGTCAAAGCCGATTCCCGTGAATCCACCTTTAATGGCTGCATAGCCGAAAGTGCCTAAGCCTTCCATAGCTCCAGCAAGTCCTGCAAACGCACCAGAAATGACCATAGAAAGAATAATATTTTTGTTTACGCTCATACCCGAATATTCCGAAGCCTGCTGATTAAACCCAACAGCTTTTAATTCGAAACCGGTTTTTGTTTTTTCCAGGATGAACCACATGATGAATACACAAATGATCGCTATAAAGATTCCCCAGTGAAGACGGGAGAAGTCTGTTAAACTCTCAAAAAATGGAGAACGAAGAGATGCTGTTTCAGCAATCCGTTCAGTTTTGTCCTGGTTATCAGAAATAACATTTTGAATTAAATAATTCGTAACATATAAAGCAGTGTAATTAAGCATGATGGATACAATTACTTCGTGCACACGGAATTTAGCTTTCAAATACCCAGGAATAAAAGCCCATAGAGACCCAGCTGCAGCACCAGCAAGCACTGCTAATGGTAAGTGAATGATCTTAGGAAGATCAAAAGCTACACCGACCCAAACCGCTGCAAGCCAACCTACAATTAATTGACCCTCTACTCCAATATTGAACAGTCCTGTCCTAAAGGCGAAGGCAACGGCTAAACCAGCAAGAATATAAGGAATGATCGTCCTTAAGGTTTCTCCAGCATAGTAGGAATCACCTAGGATTCCCGCTAACATTGCTCCATAACCTTCAACCGGATTATACCCACTGACCAACATGATAATGGCACCGGCGAGCAATCCGAGTATGACAGCAAATAATGGACTCGTTAACTTATAAAAATATTTAGACATTCTCTCTTTCACCTGCTTCCGAACGCTTACTTCCAGCCATTAATAATCCCAATTCCTGTTCTGTTGTTTCTTTAGGATCAACTATTGCAACGATTTCCCCTTCATAAATAACAGCGATTCGATCACTGACATTCATTATTTCATCTAATTCAAAAGATATGAGAAGTACAGCTTTCCCCGCATCACGCTGTTCAATCAATCGACGGTGGATGAACTCGATTGCACCAACATCCAATCCACGTGTGGGCTGTGCTGCAATTAGTAAATCAGGATTCCGGTCGACTTCACGACCGATAATTGCCTTTTGCTGATTACCGCCTGATAGTGCCCGTGCCGGTGTATATTCATTAGGGGTCCTGACATCATATTCTTTTATGATAGTACGAGCTTTTTCGAATATTTTCTTCGAATGTAAAATGCCTCCTGTTGAAAAAGGCTCTTGATAATAAGTTTGTAGCACGATATTTTCCCCAATGCTGAAATCAAGGACAAGACCATGTTTATGACGGTCTTCAGGTATATGTCCTACTCCAGATTCGGTGATTTTACGCGGTTTCATATTTTGTATTTGTTTTCCGTTTAATGTTATAGTACCTGAAGCCACTTTCTTCAATCCTGTAAGTGCTTCGATAAGTTCAGATTGTCCGTTCCCATCCACTCCGGCAATACCGATAATTTCACCGGCACGAACTGATAGGTCAAGGTTATGAACAGCTGATACACCACGGGAATCCTTCACTTCCAGATTCTTCACTTCTAAAACGACTTCTTGCGGAATTGCTACCGATTTATCTGTTTTAAAAACCACATCCCGTCCAACCATTAAACTGGCTAGTTCATCAGGATTTGTATCCTTTACATTCACTGTACCTATACCTTTACCTTTTCTAATAACCGTGACTCGGTCGCAAACTTCCATAATTTCTTTTAACTTATGTGTAATCAGGATAATCGACTTTCCTTCTTTAATAAGAGCTTTCATAATTGTTATTAACTCTTTTATTTCCTGGGGTGTCAAAACCGCAGTAGGTTCATCAAAAATCAGAATTTCAGCACCACGGTACAAGGTTTTCAAAATCTCTACTCTTTGTTGCATCCCCACCGATATATCCGCAATTTTCGCATCTGGATCTACGCTTAAATGATATCGTTCAGAAAGTTCCCTTACCTCTTCACTCGCTCCCTTTACATTCACTTTTCCATATTTCGATGGTTCTTTTCCTAGAATGATATTTTCGGTAACTGTAAATGGATCAACCAGCATAAAATGCTGATGCACCATCCCAATTCCGAGGTCATTGGCAACATTCGGACTTGTAATCTGAACAATCTGCTCATTTACTCGGATTTCGCCCTGTTCTGGTTGATATAATCCGAAAAGCACATTCATGAGCGTGGATTTACCAGCTCCATTTTCACCTAGCAATGCGTGAATTTCCCCTTTTTTCACTTGAAGGGTTATATTATCATTTGCAATAATACCAGGAAATTCTTTGCGTATATTAAGCATCTCAATTACATGTTCCACGTATAATCAACTCCTATAGAAATGAGGATTCTGATACCTAACTAGGAGATATGATAAATTCCTAATAGTTCTCATTAATTGGTTTTTTTTTACAAAAAACCAAATGAAAAACTACAAATTTTTTCATAGTCTTTCATTCGGCTTTTTTTCAGTATGAAAAGGATTTGAAGGCCTTTGACAGGCCTTCTTCTCTCCTTATCATGTTATGCTTGAATTATTTAAATCCTAATTCCTTCAACTCTTTTTCTGTTCCAGGAGTTTTTTGTTCACCAGATTTAATTTTTTCAACATATTCTTCAACCGCTTTTAATGATTCCTTGGTTACATTTTCTTGAGATTTTGAAATCATGATTCCGTTTTCTTCAAGACCATATTCAATGGTTTCTCCACCAGGGAAGTTACCCTCTTTTGTCTTTTTCGCTAAATCTTGTACTGCTACATCCACTCGTTTTACCATGGAAGTCAAAGTGACATTGTAGTCCTTGCCATTGACTTTCAATGCGCCTTCTTCTTTTTGGTCACGGTCTACCCCGATAACCCAAATGTCTTTTTTAGGATCTTTTTTCTTCAATTCCTTAGCAGATGTGAAGACGCCGTTTCCAGTTCCGCCAGCTGCTTGGTAAATGATATCAATTCCTGAAGAATACATGTTGTTGGCCATTTGTTGTCCTTTTGCCGCATCACCAAACGATCCTGCATATTGTGCTGTAATTTTTGCATTAGGATTAACAGAGAGAACACCAGCTTTAAAGCCTACTTCAAATTTCTTAATTAGTTTAGAATCCACACCACCGATGAAGCCAACTTTATCCGATTTTGTCTGCAAGCCAGCAATAACACCTACTAGGAATGAACCTTGCTGTTCTTTAAAAACGATGCTTGCTACGTTATCTTGTTTAACAACACTATCAACGATCGCAAAATGAGATTTAGGACGCTGTGTTGCTACTTCATCAACAGATTCGGCTAATGCATAGCCGATAGCGTAGATAAGATTGTAATCTTCTTTAACAAGAGTATTTAGGTTCGTCGTATACTCGGAATCTGATTTTGACTGAAGGTAATTATAGCCGTCTTTTCCTTTTTCCAATCCATTGTCTTTTCCAAACGCCTGAAGGCCTTCCCAAGCAGATTGGTTGAAGGATTTGTCATCGATACCACCAATATCGGTTACCATCGATACTGTGAAGTTATCTTTTTTGTCTTTTCCATTTGAAGATTTTTTATCATCATTCTCTGAATTACCACATGCTCCTAGTAGCGTTCCAGCTGCAAGAACAAGTGAAAGAGCTAGGCCTAATTTGCGCTTTTTCAAATTTTTATCCCCCTAAAATACATAGTTTTTTGAGCAGGAATGTTCTGAAAAGTCATTCATGTTGGCGTTTTCACTTCTCTTTAAATTTTTTTTTACAAGCGTTTGACCGACTTTTAAGGAATCGAACAAACGCTTGCATTCACCGTATGCAGACTAAAAGGACTACACCCGTTTACGAAGGACATGAAAACTGAACATATTGGCTTTAAAGTAGTTAACAGAATACAGGATAGGCTGGTCCCAATCATCCAGATGCATCTGCTTTAGAACGAGGAGTGCGGCTTCTGGCGAACATTTAAGGATAGGAGAAACTATCTCATGATATCCAATAGGCTCAATCTCTGCTACGGCATGCGTAATTTTTCGATTCGCATCTCTTTCCAAAATATCAAAAAGAGACTCATCATTACGGTCAAAATTTTCTGATAGTATTGATTCAGGAATTTTGTCAACACAGTAGACAACTGGTTCGCCATTCGCTGTCCTTACACGTTCAATGATGACGATGCGTTCATCTGGTGAACAAGAAAACCTTTGTATATCCTCTTCTGTAGCTTCTTGGGTCGTCGAGCTTAAGAAAATCGTACCCGGCTTCATTCCTGCCTCTTCAATCATGTTCGTGACACTTTTTAATTGCTCGATACCTGAAGTGAAGCGAGGTTTTGGATTGACAAAGGTCCCAACTCCATGGCGGCGAATGATGACGTTTTCTTCTTCTAAAATTCGCAGCGCTTCTCGAAGTGTCGCCCTACTCACTCCCAATTTTTTTGCAAGATCGAATTCTGAAGGGAATTTTTCATTTTCCTGATAGACTCCTGCTTCAATATCCTGCTTCAGGTAATCAATGACCTGCAAATATAAATGTCGACTATCTGATTTTATTGACATACAGTTTCCCCCAGCTAATTTCTTAAGACATCAGACCTCTGATGTTGAATCATTCCTACTAATCGAAAATAATATAACATTTTTTTTGATATAAATAAATAGTGTTTTACTATTTACTTTAAAAGAATTTAGGATAAATTACCCTCCTCTGTGTCTTTCCATCTAGGGATGGCCGCGAAAGTTGTACGATTATTCTCCTAAATCAGATATTTTTTTTTTTTGAAAATGCAAGATGAATGCAGCCAGCTTTCTTTTCAAGGCACCGTTTTCCTGTATAATAAGATTTATCTTCTTTGAAGGGATGTACACATGATGTTAAAGATTACAGAATACACGATTGAAAAATTGAATGATCCATTCGGAATTTTATCCGGGGAGCGTTACGAGTTGTTCTTGGATATTGAAGTGCCGGAAGAGGATGAGCTCTTTTCGGAAAATGGTTTATATATCCGGGTACTTTTTGTAGTGGAAGAACAAATAGGCAAGCTGATTAAATATGATATTTTTGAAAAAGGGAACGAAGCCGCACTCGAATTCGATTTAGAGGAAAATGAAGAAGTGATGATTTCCGACTTCTGTCTTAAACATTTAGATGAGGCGATGAAGAATTAAAAAACCGGGCAGCCGCCCGGTTTTTTTTTCCTATGATAAATGCGCTTCATCCTGTTCATCTTTAGTGACCAATACATTTCGTGGCTTACTGCCTTCATATGGCCCGACAATTCCCCTCGTTTCCATTTCATCAATCAATCTTGCTGCCCGCGTGTAGCCAATCCGGAAACGGCGCTGCAGCATGGAAACGGATGCGGTCTGCATTTCTATGATCAAGGACACGGCATCCCCGTATAAACTATCTTCGACTTCACCATTTGAAGTTTCTGCAATTTCATCCGGTATCATCTCTTCGTTATATTGGGCTTTTTGTTGTGAAATGACATATGTGACAACTTCCTCGACTTCATTGTCGGATAAAAAGGCCCCTTGGACGCGAACGGGTTTAGAAGCTCCTGCAGGCAGGAAGAGCATGTCACCCCGCCCTAACAGTTTTTCGGCACCGCCCATGTCCAGGATCGTTCTCGAATCGGTCATTGATGAGACACTAAAAGCAATCCGAGATGGGATGTTCGCTTTAATGACCCCTGTAATAACATCTACGGAAGGCCGCTGAGTGGCTATTATCAAATGGATGCCTGCAGCCCTTGCCATTTGCGCAAGCCGTGTTATGGCATCCTCAACATCATTCGAGGCGACCATCATCAAATCTGCCAGCTCATCGACAATGACTACGATATAGGGCAGGAGCGGTTGCTTTGCATCTTCTTCAATGTTATATCGGTTAATATAATCGTTGTAACCTTCAATATTACGCGTACCAGAATGTGAAAATAGCTCATAGCGCCTTTCCATTTCACTGACTACTTTTTGCAAGGCCTGTGCAGCTTTCTTTGGATTTGTCACTACAGGTGCGAGTAAGTGGGGAATTCCATTATAGACATTAAGCTCCACCATTTTTGGATCGATCATCATCATTTTCACTTCATGCGGTTTTGCCCTCATCAAGATACTCGTGATAATTCCGTTGATACAAACGGATTTTCCGCTGCCCGTAGCTCCAGCTACTAGTAAATGCGGCATTTTATTGAGCTCCGCCTTAACCGCTTCACCAGAAATATTCCGCCCTAGGCCTATTTGCAGTTTTGCATCAGGCTTGTCAACTTCTTTGGCCTCCAACACTTCCCTTAATGACACCATCGCCACTTCGGAGTTAGGAACTTCAATTCCTATAGCCGATTTACCGGGAATCGGCGCTTCGATCCTAATATCCTTCGCGGCCAGTGCAAGGGCTAAGTCATCGGAAAGGCTGACAATCTTACTTACCTTCACCCCTACATCCGGATGCACTTCATATTTGGTTACGGCTGGGCCTAAATGCACTTGAGTGACCCTCGCTTTCACTCCAAAGCTATGAAATGTGCGTTCAAGCTTTGCCGCATTTTCATGGATCAATTGGTACTCTCCGCTTTGGTCCGTTTTTTTGGGCTGTAATAATAATGAAAGCGGAGGTAAAAGATATTCTTTATTTTCCACTTCAGTAAAATTCATAGGCGGAACGGCATCTTCCTGCTCTTCTGCACTTTCAGCTGCAGGTTCCGTCGCAAAGGGAATTACTTCAGTTTCGTCGCTATAGGCTTTATCAGCAAAGCTGGAAATGATCCGTTCCGTCGCCATTTGCTGTGTCTCCTCTTCTTGATGAAGGGGCTGATCCGTTTCTTCCTCCGGATCTTTTTCTCGTTTCTTCTTTTTTACGGGATTTTTTTTCTTTTCTTTTTTGTCTTCATTCCACGTTTTCATATCAACACTGAATTCAGACCATTGCTTACTGAAAAAACCGCCAAGACCCATGAAAAACTTCCCGAGGGTTTCACCTAAAGTTTTCCCGGTCAATAATACAGCACCTACAATGATAAAAAGGAATGAGATGATTTTCGATCCAGCTTCGTCGAATAAAAAGTATGAGGAAGCGAATAATATCGCTCCAATCATACCGCCCCCGAGGTCCTTTGTGCTGGCCTTGCCGGTCACTTCCATCCAAAATAGTTCCCATGTATTCGAAATGACGCTGGGCTTCGTAAACGGGCCCCCATCTGCAAGCATGTTAAACAGCGTCACATGACTTAGTAAGAGCATGCTCGCGACAAGGAAGTACATCCCGATGAATTGCCGTTTCAACAGGAAAGGGACCTCCCTCCTTATCATCAAATAGAACCCAGCTGCAATCGCTCCCAACAAAAAGAGGATATACCATTCCCCCATGAAGAAGCGGATTAAAAAGACCGTCCCTTTTCCAACTGCTCCTAGCTTGGCAATGGCAATGATGGCCAACCCTATTAAAGTGAGGCCGATCAATTCATATTTAAGCGTTATTTTTAACTTCTCTGTACTTTTCTTTTTTCTGCGTTTCTTCTTTGCCATAATATCACCTGATTCTTCATGAAACTATTCTAACTTTCCTATTCAACATCACAACATGATTTCCCTTCACGAAACAAACGTTCGCTTATTGATTATACCAAATAAATATGTCCCTGTCCTTGATATATGTACCATTTCTTCTTAAGGCTGACAATTTGCCCGTATAATGAATAAAGCAGCCAAGCGGCTGCTGATTTTCATTCCAGTATATCATAATTTACCTCAGTTAGTCGTTTTTACTAGGTACTCATATGTTCGAACACATTGATGACAGCTCCCGGCTGAATGTGTACATTCATATAATCTTCTGGATCCGTGCTCACAATTCGATCAATGCGAAACGTGCGTCCACCGTCATGTTCAACCATAACATGTACACCATTATAAATCATTTCTATTAAGTTTGCCGTCTTTTCATGGTGATGAGGGAAAATGACATCATCAGGAACGATCGTATAAAGCGTCATTGCAGAAGCCCCTCCCCTTCCCCAGCTATTTTTGGCCTTCTTTCATCCATGAAGCTATTTAGTTTTCTCATGGCCTGGCCCACTCCTCCTACATCATCGATCATACCTATTTCAACTGCCTCGGCCCCGATTACATTCGTGCCTATATCACGGGTTAAATTTCCTTTAGCAAACATTAAATCCTTAAAACTTTCTTCCGTAACATTGGAATGCCGCGTAACAAACTTAATGACTCTTTCCTGCATTTTATCCAAGTATTCAAAGGTTTGAGGCACACCAATGACTAGACCGGTCAAACGAATGGGATGAATCGTCATCGTTGCTGTTTCTGCTATATAGGAATGATCACACGAAACTGCAATCGGCACACCGATTGAATGACCTCCCCCAAGCACAATCGAGACAGACGGCTTGGACAGTGAAGCCAGCATCTCTGCGATGGCCAGTCCCGCTTCGACATCTCCTCCAACTGTATTTAAAATGACAAGAAGCCCCTCAATATTGGGATTTTGTTCAATTGCCACAATTTGTGGAATAACATGTTCATATTTGGTCGTTTTATTTTGAGGCGGCAGCTGCATATGTCCTTCAATTTGTCCAATGATTGTTAAGCAATGGATTTTTGAGTCCTGAGATAGTTGCGGGACATTAGTAGCCCCCAGCTGCTGGATCTTTTCGACTAAAGTTGAATTCTTACCTTCCTGCCGGCCTTCGTTTTCATTTGGTAATGGTGCATTATCCACTATGCCAACCCCTTTCTTCTTAGCCTATAGCTTTATTATGTCTCGAGTCTCGGACTTCATTCTTCAAGATATAAGAGGTTTGAATCGAAAAAAAAGAACCCCTGTCAAATCAGGGGTTCTTTACTTAATATTCCATGATGATTGGTAAAATCATTGGACGGCGTTTCGTTTTTTCATAGAAGAATTGGTTCAATGCATCACGCATTTCCTGCTTCAAAGTGGACCAATCGAAGGGTTGGCGCGATCCATTTTTTTTCACGATTTCACTTACTATTTCAGTTGCTTCCCCAATCATTTTTTCTGATTCGCGTACATAAACGAATCCCCTTGTAATGATTTCAGGTCCTGCTGCAATGCTTTTATCCTGACGGTTCAATGTGACGACTACAATCAAAATGCCATCCTGGGATAACAAGCGACGATCACGAAGAACGATATTACCAACATCTCCAACACCACTGCCATCTATCAAGATATTTCCTGCAGAAACTTTGCCGGATAGACCCATTTTATTGCCCTTTAGTTCGATGACATCACCTTTTTCGGCAATTATGATGTTTTCCCGTTTAATCCCCGCGGCAATCCCAACTTTTTGATGGGCATATAATTGGCGGTATTCCCCATGTACTGGGATAAAGAATTTAGGATTCATCAAATTGATCATCATTTTCAGTTCTTCCTGGCTGCCGTGCCCGGTTACGTGCACTTTATATTTATTAGCAGATACCACTTCCGCACCTACCCTGTACAGCAAATCGACGGTTTTTGATAAGATAAGTTCGCCGCCCTGAAGTGGTGATGCACTGATTAGAACTGTGTCTCCCTTTTTGATCGTTACCTGCTTATGAGTCTGTTTTGCCATTTTTTGAAGGGCTGCAATTGGCTCCCCCTGATGACCTGTCGATAACACGACGATTTCACGGTCGTCATACTGGCTAATTTCATTAATTGGGATGATCAGCTCTTCTTCGACCTTCAGGTAGCCAAGATTCAAGGCTGTTTCATAAACGCGTTGCAGACTTTTTCCTACCACTGCAACTTTCCTGCGACTTGCAGACGCTGCATTGAAGACATGCTGAATCCGGTTGATGTTAGAAGCGAAGCACGCAACGATGATCCTTCCGGAGGCAGCAAGGAAAGCCTCTGTAATATCTCTGGCCACAACTGCTTCTGATGGCGTGTAACCTGGCCTCTCAGCACCCGTACTATCCGAAAGCAAGCATAGGACACCTTCTTCACCTATACTAGCCATTTTACCGATTTCGGGTTTATAAAGACCGGTCGCAGCTTGGTCAAATTTGAAGTCCCCTGTATATACGATTGCACCTTCACGCGTGTGGATCACGACTCCGACAGAATCAGGGATACTATGGTTAGTCCGGAAAAAAGACACGGCTGCTTGAGGGAAACTTAAAAGAGAATCGGAATCGATTTCAGTAAATGTTGCCCTGCCGTTAAAGCCATCTTCCTTTAATTTGGTTTTGATTAAAGCAAGTGTAAGCTTTGTTCCATAAACAGGAACCGGTAAGTATTTCAAAACATAAGCAAGAGCTCCCATATGGTCTTCATGACCATGTGTAATGAATATCCCCTGCACCCGTTCCTTATTATCCATCAAATATGATATATCAGGAATAACCGCATCGATTCCCAGCATTTCCTCTTCTGGCAGCATTAACCCTGCATCAAGAAGATAGATGTCCTCATTCACCTCAACGACGTACATATTTTTACCAAGTTCCCCTTGTCCTCCAAGAGAAATGACTTTTATCCCATTATTTTTATCTTTACCCAATCGAATATCCTCCTTAAAAAATCCCGTTCATAATTTCCCAATGATTTCATTATAACTGATGTTCAAAAAACATGACAACACTTACCATTTTCAGAGGGACTTTTTCTTTTATTCATTAATAAAACTTTGCATGTATGTATGGGACATTCATCCCATGTACTATTCGAATGGTTTTATCCTCTTTCGATCGAATTTTGGAGGAAATCACAATATACAACCAAAATGCGGAAAATATATCCTATTTCAAATACATCTTTATGTAAAAACAAGCCAATCTTCAACGATCAGCTTGTTCCGTGTATTTTTATTTTTTTAATATCGAAGTTAAGGCAAGACGCTCCTGCTCCGTCAATGGCACGATTGGAAGTCTGACCGATCCAACGTCTATTCCATATAACTGAAGAGCTGTTTTGACAGGTGCCGGGCTTGGCGCTGCAAACAAACCTTTAATAAGCGGTAACAGTTCCTGATGCAGCTGAGCCGCCTCTTTCAGGTTACCACTGATGAAAGCCTCCACTATTTTCTGCAACTCATTACCAGCAATATGTGAAGCAACCGAAACTACACCCACACCACCAATCGCTAGTACAGGGAGTGTTAAAGCGTCGTCTCCACTATATAATGCAAAATCATCATCCGTTCCTGCTATGATTTGAGACATAGCGTTTAAATCCCCGCTTGCTTCCTTTACGGCTACGATATTAGGAATTTGTGCAAGGCGGATGATCGTTTCCGGTTCAATGTTAACCGAAGCACGCCCAGGGATATTATATATCATTACAGGGAGAGTGGTGCTGGCTGCAATAGCTTTAAAATGCTGGTACAGACCTTCTTGATTCGTTTTACTATAATACGGGGCCACCAGCATAATTGCATCGGCGCCATTTTGTTCTGCTTTTTTTGTCAACTCAATGGAAGCATACGTATTGTTGCTCCCTGTACCCATGATGATGGGCACTCGTTTTTCAACCACCTTAGAAACATGACGCAATAATGCGATTTTCTCCTCCGAAGATAAAGTTGGAGATTCCCCTGTTGTTCCCGATAGCACAAGTGAATCCGTTCCATTCGTCAATAAGTAATTAACCAATGTAGTCGTTTTTTGAAAATCTACATTTCCCTTGCTATCAAAAGGGGTGACCATTGCGGTTGATACTCTACCAAATATCATCATCTAACACCTCTTTATTTTTTAAAACCTTTATTTATTAAAAAACCATGATTAGTGGACTTCATGCAGTTGAAATGCATCGTGCAGTGAATTAACAGCTTCAATTAAATCTTCTTCTTTTACGAGTACCCAAATAGTCGTATGGCTGTCTGCAGACTGAAGTATGGCAATTTCCTTCTCGGAAAGCGCTGTGACAATCTTCGCTGCAACGCCTGGTACTCCGTTGATGCCTGCACCGACTACGGAAACTTTGGCACAATTTCGTTCAATGACCGGTTCATGACCAAGCTCGGCCAAAATCGAGAGGGCCAGTTCTGTCATCTCTTCCGAAACTGTATAAACCACGCCACTTGGATAAATATTTATAAAATCCACTGAAATGGAGGCATTGGCCATTGCTTTAAAAACTTCTGCCTGTAGATTGTATTGATCTTTTTTTGCACGCACCTTGATTTGAGTGATTTTTGGAACATGGGCAATCCCGGTAACAAGCCTTTCACGTATGTCACTACCCTGGCTTTCCTTGTTCACACTTGTAACAAGTGTTCCCAAACCTTCGCTGTATGTTGACCTTATCCGAATCGGGACTTTGGCCTGCATGGCAATTTCAACAGCTCGCGGATGAATCACTTTCGCCCCTTGATATGCCATATTGCAAACTTCCGTATATGAAACGATTGATAATGGACGAGCTTGATCGGCAATACGTGGATCTGCCGTCATGATTCCTTCCACATCCGTATAAATATCGACCCGCTCAGCTTGCAAAGCCGCACCTAATGCAGCAGCTGAAGTGTCACTTCCACCACGACCAATGGTGGTGATATCCCCATTTTTAGCTGCTCCCTGGAATCCTGCTACAACGACAACATCCTTCACTTCCAGTTCTTTCATGAGACGGTCACATTTCATTTCGATTATTTTCGCACTGGAATAGTCGGAATTCGTCAAGAACCCCGCTTGAGCTCCAGTATAGGCGACGGCTTCAATACCGTGTTCCAATAGCATGTTCGTAAACACGACAGAAGATATCGTTTCCCCTACTGACATAAGTAAATCCTGTTCTCGTTTTGAAAGGCTGGCTTTTGCTCCATTTACTAAAGAAAGTAAGGTATCCGTTGCATAGGGATCGCCTTTTCTTCCCATTGCTGAAACCACAACCACCACTTTATACCCTTCTTTGATCGCATTTTCAATATGCCCTTTTGCAAATGAACGGCTTTTCTCATCACGAACGGATGTCCCACCGTATTTCTGGACGATAATTTTCATAATATGCACCCCAAATATAAGCCAGCTTCCCGATTAGGGAAGCTGACAAAAACTCTCTATCCTATAGGAAATTAATTTTCAAGTTCGTTAAGAATAAATTAATCCTTAACTGTAACTAAACCTAATTTCAAAAGGCTTTCTGCAATTTGAACAGAATTCCAAGCTGCTCCTTTTAATAGATTATCGGAAACCACCCATAAATGGAAGCCTTTATCTTCATCCAAATCTTTGCGGATCCGACCGACGAATACATCATTCTTGCCGACGGATGAAGCAGGCGTTGGGTAAATTTGTTGTTCCGGTTCATCTTCTAACACTATTCCAGGTGCCATCCTCATTAAATCTTTGATTTGAGAAGCCGCTACGCCTTCTTTTTCAACTTCAATGTAAACAGATTCTGAATGACCTGTTACAACAGGAAGCCTTACGCATGTTGCAGCTACTGGAAGGTCATGCATATGCATGATTTTCTTTGTTTCATTGATCATTTTCATCTCTTCGAATGTGTACCCATTTTCTTGGAATTTATCGATTTGGGGAATGACGTTAAAAGCGATTTGATAATGCTTTTCGTCCCCTTTTACCGGTAAAATTTTCGGATCTATTTCTTTTTCATCAAGCAAGTCGCGAGCTTGTTCTTTTAATTCATTTATCGCTGCAGCCCCTGCACCCGAAACAGCCTGATAGGTAGAGACGACAACTTTTGATAATCCGTATGTCTGACGGATAGGTTCTAATGCCACAACCATTTGGATAGTTGAACAATTCGGGTTCGCAATGATCCCATTATGCAGTTTCAAGTCTTCAGCGTTTACTTCAGGCACGACTAGCGGCACATTTTCATCCATGCGGAACGCGCTGGTGTTATCCACTACTATTGCTCCGCGTTTCACTGCTTCTGGAGCCAATTCCTTAGACACGCTTCCTCCAGCACTGAATAATGCGATATCAATGCCTTCAAAGCTTTCAGGTTTTGCTTCCTGCACTTCGATTTCTTCGCCCTTAAACTTAAGTTTGATTCCAGCGGAACGAGCCGATGATAAAAAGATGATTTTCTTAATCGGTAAGTTCCTTTGTTCGAGTGTTGAAATCATTTGTTGTCCTACTGCTCCAGTTGCTCCCACAACTGCAATACGCAATCCCTGTGTCTCAGTCATTTATACATACTCCTTTTCTATCTCTTAAAATTAGTTTATAGTTGGATTTACTCTTCTTGTTCAGAATATCATTTATTTTATCACATTAACATTCCAAAGGGTCGGACTTTAACAAAATATTCTGGTAGTGGAGTGGTTTTTTATAACTTTACACTACAAAGTTATGCATATTTGTGAAAATGGGAGCGTGCCTGAAAACTTGTTTTAGTCTAAATCATCCTTGAACCTTTCGACGATGACCGGTTGAACCTGTTCCCTTTCCAGTGCCGCAACGATCGTATCCCTTATCATACTCATCCTTGCAACCATGGAACTTGGCTTTCCTATTGGATTATCCTGGCCATATGGAACAAAATAAATATCTTTTGCTGCCATCAGCCTCATTAGATTGACACCATTTAACCCAAGTGCATCATTCGTTGATATAGCGACCACAACTGGACGGTGATTTCTCATCGTCGCTTTTGCAGCCATAAGTACAGGCGAATCGGTAAGAGCATTTGCCATTTTACTCATTGAGTTACCTGTTAAAGGAGCGATTACCATGCAATCAAGTGGCAATCTAGGCCCTAATGGCTCTGCTTTGACGATTGTATCAACGACATGATTCCCCGTCAATGTTTCAATCCTTTCGATCCAGTCCTCGCCCTTTCCAAAACGGGTTTCCGTGTTCTGTACAGTCGATGTTACGATTGGAATGACTTCCGCCCCTTCATTTACAAGTTTTTCTATTTCAGGAAATACTTCATCATATGTGCAATGTGATCCTGTTAATCCGAAACCGATCCGTTTCCCTTGGAGACTCATAGTTTTTTCCCCTTCCTTTTCATAAACTCGCCTTGAATCAATAGTCCCAGTGCATTTGCTAATATCTGACCAGCCGTTTTCGGGGCAACTATACCCGGTAGGCTCGGTGCCAACAGCGCTTTAATTCCCCTTTTTTCAGCGTAGCGAAAATCCGTCCCCCCTGGTTTTGAAGCAAGGTCGATGATTAATGTATGAACGGGCATATTGGATATAACTCTTGCGGTAATTATCGGAAAAGGAATCGTATTGATACATATATCAACATTTTTCATTTCTTCAGCAAGATCATTTAAATGAAAAGGGGTTAGTGCCATTTCACTGATCCTCGCAATATCTTCGCTTTTTCTTGCCCCCACCTTCACTTTTGCTCCAAGGGCCTGGAATGACCGGGCTACACTCATACCGACCCTTCCCAGCCCAAGAACAGCTACATTCGATCCATGGATAGTAAAATCCGTATGTTGAATGGCCATCATGATCGCACCCTCTACAGTGGGAATGGAATTATAAATAGCCACATCATCACGTTCGAACAATAGCACCAGTTTGCGATCCGCTTTCTTAAATATCCCATTGAGGTAATCGTTACTGATTCCTGCATAAAAAATGCAATGTGCCGGGGTCTTTTTTATCATTTCTTCAGTCAAAACAACCTCTTCACTGGAAAAGATCGTTTCCACTTTTCCATCTGAATCCGTGCCCCGGACAGGTAAAATAACTGAATCAATTTCCTTGAAATTTATATCTTTCATTTTTTCCTTAACCGCACCGGTAAAAGCATGGTCGAGCTGTTCAAACCCTACCAATAATAGCTTCGCATCAAGCTCCGTCAGTTTACGGACAACTTCAAGCTGACGCGCATCTCCACCAATTACAGCGATTTGCATGCCTGTGAGCATTAAAACCGTCACCTTCTTTATATAAAAGATCCTAAACATTCCCCGCCTCATGATAAACTTCCCTCAAGAAGCAACTCGGTTTTTGCTACATTCTCTAGTTACCCTGCCATCTTATGTTTTCACTTAAAAAACGGTGATAAGAAAAGAAAAAACGCCTTAGCCATTGCCAGCTAAGGCGTTTTCGAGAGACCATATCCAGACATTCCAAGGAGAATGGTGTGTGAGGTCTTCACCCGTCCATTTGCTCTCCATCTTTAAGTGAAAGTCCTTCCTGAAAATCAATGATGACCATATCTGATCCGATTTTTTTTATATGTTCCCATGGCACTCTTATTTCACTGCCATTCCTTAAAAGGCCGAACCATTTGACAGAAGGGATGATCAACGTGGTAATTTGTCCAGTTTCATCTATTTCCAAATCCGTCTGACCAAGGATTCCCAATCTTTCCGCCCTATTCACATCGACTATTTCCTTACCGCTCAGTTCGCTCAATCTCAATTATAGCTCCCCCTTTTTCACCTTCTATTCAATCTATATCCGAAAAAGGGAAACTTAGAAGGCATTTATCCAAATATTGTCCATAACACCGGCCCGGCCCTTCCATTATAAAAAAAGCCTGACCTCCCATTAATAAAAGGGAAGGCGCAGGCTTGTTCGTTTTTATTTGTCCCAGTTTTCCAACGGGCTCACTAATGACAAGGAATGTTCCGTAAAGATCTGGTTTGCCAGTTCATTGACGGTATCCTCTGTCACCTCGTCAATTTTGATGATAATATCATCAAGGGAACGGTGCTCACCCAACATAAGTTCATTTTTTCCGTTTCGGCTCATCCGGCTATTCGTGCTTTCAAGGCTGAGCATCAAGCTTCCTTTAAGCTGTTCTTTACTATTTCGTAATTCCTTTTCTGTAATGCCATCCCTCTTTAATGTATCCAGTGTTTCCTGAATGGTTTCATATAGGCTGTCTAGTTGATTTGTGCCTGTCCCCCCATAAACTGTCACCAAACCGCTATCTTGATAGCTGGAATGATAGGAGTACACGGAATAGGCAAGGCCGCGTTGTTCCCTGACGTCCTGGAATAGGCGGCTACTCATGCTTCCTCCAAGAATATTATTCAAGGTAATTAAGCTGTATGTTTTATCATTGCCGATTTCCAATCCTTTGTAACCAAGGCATAAATGGGCTTGTTCCGTTTCTTTTTTACGGGTGATCCTATTTTGTTGAAAGGAAGGTTTCACCAACTCAAGACGATCTTCCCCACCTTGATACGACCCAAAGTAGCTTTCGACCTCTTGAATCAATTTTTCATCCACATTACCAGCAATTGAAACCACTACTTTATCAGGTGTATACATATCATGGACGTATTTTTTCAATGTATCACTATTGAATGTTTCAAGGGTATTTTCCGTCCCTAGTATTGGATAGCCCAGAGGATGATTTTCATAAACCGCCTTGCTTAAGAGGTCATGGACAATGTCATCCGGTGTGTCTTCGTACATTTTAATTTCTTCGTAGACTACATTTTTTTCTTTTTTCAATTCTTCCCCATCAAATGTTGAATTGAAGAACATATCGGCAAGTATTTCAAGCGCATAGCTTGCATGGTTATCCATTACTTTAGCATAATAGCATGTATACTCTTTTGAAGTGAATGCATTAACCTGTCCGCCAATACTATCGAACGACTCGGCAATTTCGCGCGCATTCCTCGTAGTTGTCCCTTTAAAGAACATATGCTCCAGGAAATGTGAAACCCCATTCAATTCAGGTGTTTCATTTCGTGAACCTGTTTTGATCCATACTCCAATTGCTGCTGAGCGTACTGTTGGAATATTTTCCAATACAATTCTAACTCCATTTTGACACGTGTATTTCTTAACCAACTAACATTCCTCCCAATCATTCTATGCTGCTATCGTAACCAAAACATTATGGATTCGATCGCTCTTCATCTACAGCTTCCGAAACGGTAACAACATCCAGGTCTTTCTTTTTTATTTCAATTATTAACGTTTCCAATGATTTTGCAGTAGATTCCGTCGGATGCATTAAAATAAATGCTCCTGGGTGTACCTTAGAAAGCACTCGTTGTTGTAGGACTTCAGGGCTTGGTTTTTGCCAGTCGATCGTATCCACACTCCACATGACCGTTTCCAGACCGAAAGAATCCGCGATTTTCACCGTTTCATCCCGGTAGCTGCCACTTGGTGGCGCGAACCATTTCATCTTCGAACCTGTCACCGCTTCAATGACTTCGTTCGTTTTTCGAATTTCCTCACGTGTAGCTTGTGCGGATATGTTTTTCATATCGGGATGTGAATAAGAATGATTTCCTATTTCATGCCCGCCACCCTTAATCATCTTGGCCAAATCTGGATTTTTCTTGGTCCAATTACCTTCAAGGAAAAAAGTGGCCTTGACATTATTCTCTTTCAGCACAGCCAACATATCTTGTAAGTATTCATTCCCCCAGGCCACATTGATTAAAAATGAAACCACCGGCTTTTTGGGATGGGCCCGGTAAATCGGAGCCGGATCCAGATCCTCTAAGTGTATCTTTGCAGGGACCTGCTGAAATACCAGCTTATCCTTATCGAACACACCCTCCTTCTTCATGGCTTTATACGAATCATCAATATTTACCTTCAGGCCATTATATGCAGGAATGGTTTTCCATACCGAATCTATTCGTGCATCCTCTGGTGCAATCTCATATTTTTTTGTTGATTCTTTTATTTGTAAAAGAAGCTCATCTTCTTGCTTCATTGAAGCAACTGAATGATCTGTTAATTGGGTCAAATAAATTTGTGTATATGGATTTTGCACTAATAACCATGATATACCTGCAATGGCACTTATCGCAACTATCTGCTTCCATTTATTATTCATTTTTTACGCCCCCTTCATACCAAAATGTATGAAGAAAACGGACAAGGTAGAACATGACATACTATTAATGCCATTCATGCTATGTATTATCCCAATGCTTTTTACAAAAAAAAGCATGCAGATTCACAAGGAATCGCATGCCGGAATTTCATTTCTATTACGATTGAGAAGGGTTAGCTGCCTCTTTTTGCTCTTTCAGGACCGCTTTACGGGAAAGGTTTACCCTTCCTTGCTTATCAATCTCAGTAACTTTAACCAATAACTCATCGCCAAGTGAAACGACATCTTCCACTTTTCCGACTCTTTCTTCAGCCAGTTCGGAAATATGCACCAAACCGTCTTTACCATTGAAGATTTCAACGAAAGCACCGAACTTTTCAATACGTTTCACTTTACCTAAGTATAGTTCGCCGACTACGACTTCACGTACGATATCCTCAATGATTTTCTTCGCTTTTTGAATCATTGGTTCATCTGTAGAAGATATGAATACCGTTCCATCTTGCTCGATGTCGATTTTCACGCCAGTTTCTTCAATGATTTTATTGATATGTTTTCCGCTCGGTCCAATGACATCACGGATTTTATCCGGATTTATAGACATTGTAACGATTTTAGGAGCATATTTGGATAACTGCTCACGCGGTTGATTGATTGTTGACATCATTGACTCCAAAATATGCATCCGGCCGTGTTTGGCTTGAAGTAAAGCTTCTTCAAGGATCTCTCTTGATAGACCTTCAATCTTAATGTCCATTTGTAGGGCAGTAACACCTTTTGAGGTACCTGCGACTTTAAAGTCCATATCTCCAAGATGATCTTCCATACCTTGAATATCGGTTAAGATTGTATAGTGCTCACCAGTTTTGACAAGGCCCATTGCAATACCGGCAACTGGAGCCTTCAATGGAACACCAGCATCCATCATTGCCAAAGTGCTTGCACAGATACTTGCTTGTGAAGTTGAACCGTTTGATTCAAGCACTTCTGAAACAAGTCTGATTGTATAAGGGAAGTCTTTATCGTTTGGAATGACAGGTTCCAATGCTCTTTCACCAAGTGCACCATGACCAATTTCACGGCGACCTGCTCCACGGATAGGACCAGTTTCACCAACACTGAAATGTGGGAAGTTATAGTGGTGCATGAAACGTTTTGACTCTTCGGTTCCAAGCCCATCCAGAATCTGCACATCACCAAGTGCACCTAAAGTACAGATGGATAGTGCTTGGGTTTGTCCGCGTGTGAACAATCCAGAACCATGTGTACGGGGCAGGATGGTAACTTCTGATGATAATGGTCTGATTTCGTCAGGATTACGGCCATCCGGACGCACTTTTTCTTCCGTAATTAAACGGCGTACTTCAGATTTGACCAATTTATTCAAGATTTCTTTGATTTGTTTTAATTTAGCTTCATCAGTCTCTTCTTCATAATGAGCCAATACACGATCTTTCACTACTTTAATCGCGTCTTCACGAGCATGTTTTTCCTGAACTTGTACAGCTTTGTTCAAGTCGGCTTCACATAGGCCTTTCACTTCTGCTTCCAGCTCTGCATCCACCTGATATAAAGCGATCTGCATTTTTTCCTTGCCGATTTCAGCAACGATTTTCTCTTGGAATGCAATGATTTTCTTGATTTCATCATGTCCAAACATGATTGCTTCAAGCATGGTTTCCTCTGGTACTTCATTAGCTCCGGCTTCAACCATGTTGATAGCATCTTTAGTACCGGCAACCGTCAAATTGATGTCACTTTTTGCAAGTTGGTCAACAGTAGGGTTAATCATGAATTCATTATTGATTCTTCCTACTACAACTCCAGCAATTGGCCCTTCGAATGGAATATCGGAAACTGAAAGTGCAAGGGATGATCCAAGCATCGCTGCCATTTCAGAAGAGCAATCTTGATCAACACTCATGACCATGCTGATGATCTGAACATCGTTCCTGAAGCCGTCAGCAAATAGCGGGCGGATTGGCCGATCAATTAAACGGCTTGCAAGAATTGCCCTTTCACTTGGTCGGCCTTCACGTTTGATGAAGCCACCTGGAATTTTGCCGACTGCATAAAGTCTTTCTTCGTAGTTGACTGTCAAAGGGAAGAAGTCGACATTTCTAGGCTCTTTCGAAGCTGTTGCTGTACTTAATACAGCAGTTTCTCCATAACGGACTAAAACTGCTCCGTTCGCTTGTTTGGCCAATTGCCCTATCTCTACCGTTACATTACGGCCGGCCCAGTCAAATGAATACGTATGTTTTTCCTGTCCCATTTATTAAACCCCTCTCTGAATCTTCACTTAAAGGCTTAGTTTACCTAAACCTGTATTGGATTAAATCATTTATATGTGAAAGTAACTGAACTCGAGTTAAAACCAAACTATTCCTATTATGCACGAAAAAAACAAGCATTAACAGTAAAATGAATAAAAATTTCATTCATTTGATTATGTATATCCTGATCATTTATAAATGGAAAAGGACCCGGCTCCTGCCGAGTCCCAAGGACGAAGGCTCAGCCTTTAAGTAGAACACGTCCAAATCATTTGATTAACATCAAAAAAGCGGGAAATTTCCCGCCTTCCTGAAAAAAATTATCTACGTAGACCTAATTTGTTAATTAGTGTACGGTAACGAGTAACGTCTGTGTTACGTAGGTAAGTTAAAAGATTACGACGTTTACCTACCATTTTAAGAAGACCGCGACGTGAATGGTGGTCCTTTTTATGTGTGCGTAAGTGACCGTTCAAGTTGTTGATTTCTTCTGTTAAAACTGCGATTTGAACTTCTGGAGACCCAGTGTCAGTATCGTGAGTTCTGAACTCAGCGATAAGTTCGTTTTTGCGTACTTGTGTAATTGCCATGTTATTATTCCTCCTAAAATTCTGTAAAATCACCTATTACCGAGCCAGCGTCGGAGTCTCGACTAGCCAAGCAATGGTTATTTTCATACATACAATAGAATACATGTTTTTCATTAAAATTGCAAGTCTTGTCTATTACTGCCCTTTTTAAGCTTTCAGTTTTGAAAAATAGGCTATTGCATTTTGCTTATCCGTTTCAATCTGAGCGACCAATGCTTCAAGTCCGGAAAATTTCTGCTCACTCCGAAGCCTTGTATGCCATTCAACCGAAACCTGATCGCCATAAATATCTCCTGAGAACTCCAAGGCATGGACCTCCACAGTAGGGTATTTAGGCTTTTCTTCGTGGAACGTAGGTTTGTAACCGACATTGCAAACTCCGCAATACCATTTACCGCTTATTTTGATCCTGACGGCATATACGCCTGCAGCAGGGAAGATATAATCGTCGCTTACTTCAATATTAGCGGTGGGGAATCCCAACTTCCTGCCCCGTTTTTCACCGTGGATTACATGCCCTTTCGTTAAAAAGCGCCGGCCAGCCAAATGATAAAAGTCGGAAAAGTTGCCATTACCGAGAGTTTCCCTGATTCTCGTCGAACTAACCTTTTCATCTTCAAGTGTCTGTTTTTCAACGACAGTCTGCGAAAACCTTCCTTGGGCGTAAACAGGCAAATCTTTCATTGACCCTTGACCATAGCGACCGTATGAATAATCAAAGCCTGCTACGACGTGACGGACATTCAGCCCGGCAATGTATTCGTCAACGAACCGTTCCGGCAGTACCGAAGCAAATTCCTTGCTGAAATGGACTATGAATAAATAATCTATCTCCATCGACTCTATGATATCCACCTTATCTTCAAGTGGAGTAATATAGCGGATATTTTCCGTTTTCCTCCCCAGTACTGCTGAAGGATGCGGGTCAAATGTCATGACTGCTGACTTAAGATTCATTTCATCGGCTTTTTGCTTGGCGGTTTGAATAACAATCTGATGACCTTTATGTATACCATCAAAAAATCCAAGCGCCATTACAAGCTCAGGAAAATCATCCGATTTAAATTGATGAGGATGCTCTATTGCGATCACTTTCACCTTTCAATCTCCTCTTTCCGACGGTAAAACGGTCTATAATTCTTGTGCCAATACTTTTACAGGTTTAATTAACCCCACTTTTGTCGGATGTATTTGATAAATGGCAATCGCCTTACCGGATGGGTCGACCATCACAAAAGGCTTACCTTTTTCAACAATGACATCCTCTGTTTGTTCCAATACCGCACCGTTAAGTACTTTCTTTGCTACTTTATCACTAATCTGAAATTTGGGCAAATGAAATAATCCCCGCTCCAAGGGCAACAGAAAACCATCAGTTCGTTCGGTTTCCATGAATGCTTCCACCTCAGCAAATGTAAAACAATCCTCTTGCTTAAAACCTGCTGATTCAATACGGGTTAAATCTGACATATGGGCAGGAAACCCCAATTCTTCACCCATCATGACTGCAAGTGTCCGAATATACGTACCTTTGCTGCACTTGACGCGAAAACGGAAAGAAATGGTTTCCCCTTTGAATTCAGAACGATCATCGAGAAGGATAATTTCATAGATGGAGACCTCCCTTGTCGGCCTCTCCACTTCTACTCCTGCACGAGCATATTCATATAACTTCTTCCCGTTTACCTTAACAGCCGAAAACATTGGCGGAGTCTGTTCAATTTTCCCAGTCAATGATTCGAGCATCTCTAGAATCCGTTCACGAGGAATCACTTGTTCAACCTTTTTCTCTTCCACTTTTTCACCGCTTGCGTCTTCAGTTGTCGTTGAAAAACCAAGGGTCACTTCCCCTTCATACGCTTTGCCGGCTTCTGTCAAATATTCAGCAATTTTAGTTGCCCTGCCAATACAAATAGGTAAAACCCCTGTTACATCGGGATCTAAAGTACCTGTATGCCCAACCTTTTTCGTCTTTAAAATCTTTCTTAATTTAAAAACACAATCATGGGATGTCAATCCCTTGGGTTTCCATAATGGAAGAATACCGTTCACGCTTTCACCTCATCATTTATAAAACACCTTAAACGGTTATCATGAAGCAAAATAAATTTCAATTCCGAAAGGTGTTTTTTGATTTTTAAATATTTCATTTTCAAAAAAAAGAGACCGACTTCAAGAAGTGCAAAGCACTTTTTGAGTCGGCCTCCTTTTACTGCTTGCTTATTCTTCGTCTTTTTCAGCCGGTTTGTCCTCTGAATTGATTTGGGAAATCAACGACTCGATACGATTACCATAATCAACTGATTCATCAAATTCAAAAAACAGCTCTGGGGTCTTGCGCAGGCGGATTCTTTGCCCAATTTCTGAACGCATGAATCCTTTTGCCTTTGCTAGGCCTTGCAGGGTTTTCTCCCGTTGTTCCTGGTCACCCAAAACGGAAATATAAACTGTTGCCTGCTGTAAATCGCCTGTAACCTCAACATCCGTCACAGTTACAAATCCGATTCTTGGATCTTTAATTTTTCGGCCGATAATTTCACTCAGCTCTTTTTTCATTTGTTCGCCAACACGATTTGAACGAAGGCTCATAATATCACCTCGATAGCCTAAAGCCAGTCTATATCTGTTATTGTTCGCTCTAGTTCCGGAAAAGAATCTAGAAATTTAAGGGCATTTTGAAGTTCCCGCTCTGTAGCCTTCCTTGAGGATGTTACGGTTACGATAGTAATCTTTGTCCGCTGCCATAAATCCTGAAAATCGGTCTCGGCTACAGAAATATTGAACTTCTGTTTAAGCCGTGTCATGACACGCTGAAGCACGGCCCGTTTTTCTTTCAAAGAATGGGTGTCATGAATGATGCATTCACATTGGACAGAGCCAACGATCATTTACGTTCAATCTCTTCCATTACATACGCTTCGATTACATCGCCTTCTTTAAGGTCGTTGTAATTTTTAATAGTAATACCGCACTCATAGTTTGTTGCCACTTCTTTTACATCATCTTTAAAACGTTTCAATGCATCAATTTCACCTTCGTAAATGACGACACCTTCACGAATTAAGCGAATACCGCTATCACGTGTAATTTTTCCTTCTGTGACATATGAACCGGCAATCGTACCTACTTTAGATACTTTGAAAGTAGTACGAACTTCAGCCTGACCGATAATTTTTTCTTCGAATTCAGGGTCAAGCATCCCTTTCATAGCCGACTCGATCTCTTCGATCGCTTTATAGATGATGCGGTGAAGGCGGACATCAACATTTTCTGATTCAGCTGCACGCTTTGCATTCACGTCAGGACGGACGTTAAATCCGATGACGATTGCATTGGAAGCTGTAGCAAGGATGATGTCAGACTCTGTAATTGCACCGACGCCAGTGTGAATGATTTTCACTTTAGCGCCTTCCACTTCTATTTTATTCAGGGAAGCGGCTACTGCTTCCGCAGAACCTTGAACATCCGCTTTTAGAATGATGTTCAATTCTTTAATTTCCCCTTCTTTCATTTGCTCGAACAATGTATCAAGCGTTACACGGGATTTTTCATTACGTTGTGAAGCAAGTTGTCTCTGTGCACGCACTTCCCCAACTTGACGGGCCGTTTTCTCATCTTCAAAGACGATGAAACGATCACCGGCTTGTGGTACTTCGTTCAATCCAGTGATTTCAACCGGTGTTGAAGGACCTGCATCCTTAACACGGCGTCCAAGATCGTTAAGCATAGCACGGACACGGCCGAATGTATTACCGATAACAATCGGATCTCCGACTTTCAACGTACCGTTTTGAACAAGCAAAGTAGCAACCGATCCGCGCCCTTTATCCAAACGCGCTTCGATAACCGTTCCATTTGCTTTACGAGATGGATTCGCTTTATACTCCTCCACTTCACTGACAAGAAGAATCATTTCAAGCAAGCTATCGATACCCTCACCGTTTTTAGCTGAAATTGGTACGAAAATTGTGTCTCCGCCCCAAGCTTCAGAAACTAAACCATGTTCAGTCAATTCTTGCATGACACGGTCCGGATTGGCAGCTTCTTTATCCATTTTATTGACAGCGACGATTATTGGTACTTCTGCCGCTTTAGCATGGTTAATCGCTTCAATCGTTTGAGGCATAACACCATCATCCGCCGCAACAACCAGGATCGTGATATCAGTAACTTGTGCACCGCGGGCACGCATTGTTGTAAAAGCAGCATGGCCTGGTGTATCTAGGAATGTTATTTTCTTATCGTTTACTTTAACTTGATAAGCACCGATATGCTGAGTTATTCCGCCTGCTTCGCCTTCTGTAACTTTTGTATGGCGTATAGAATCAAGCAATGTCGTTTTACCATGGTCAACGTGCCCCATGATCGTTACGACAGCCGGACGTTCAATCAAATCTTCAGAAGCGTCTTCAGTGACTAGTGACTCAAGGTCGGTCAGGTCAACACGAATCTCTTCTTCGGCCACTACACCGTATTCTGTACAAATCAATTCAATTGCATCTTTATCCAAAGTTTGGTTGATTGTAGCCATAACACCAAGCATAAAGAGCTTTTTAATGATTTCAGAAGGTTCACGATGAAGTTTTTTACCAAGTTCCATAACGGTCAAAGACTCATAAAACGTAATTTTCTCTGGAAGTTCTCTTTCCTTACGCTTTGTAACGGGAGCCTGTGGGGCTTGTTGTCTTTGTTTATTATTTTTATTCTTATTATTGCGACCCCTGTTAAACTGCCCCGTTGGTTTTTTCGTACCTACAGGTTTAACTGGTGGTTTCTTCTTCAGTTTTTCTTTATTAACTGTGCTCTTTTCATCCGCTTCAGCTTCGTACTTCGCAACCGTAGCGTTTGCCTTTGGTTCAGCAGCTTGGCTTTTATCTTCGTTTTTAGGTTTAATTGAATCGTTTAATTTATTTACAGTTGAATCGTCTAATGCTGTCATATGGTTTGTTACCTCTATATTCATTTCTTTAAGTTTATTTATTACATCCTTGCTTGAAACGTTCTTTTGTTTTGCATATTCATATACACGCAATTTTGTCATACGTTCACCCCCGTAAAATTTAATCGAGCAGCGTTCGGAGTTTTTGTGCAAAACCTTCATCCAGAACTGCGACGGCAACTCTAGCATCCTTACCTATCGCATGGCCGAGCATAGACCTGCTTTCGACTCTTTTTAAAGGAACCTGATAAAATGCGCACTTATCAGATATTTTTTTTTCAGTGTTTTTTGAAGCGTCCGCGGATAAAATAACAACTTTGGCATTACCGCTTCTAATCTCTTTAACCACTAATTCTTCACCCGAAATTAGCTTGCGTGCCCGATTGGCCAAACCTAATAGAGACATCCATTGTTGTTGTTGGGTCATGGTGTTAGTTTTTCTCCTTATTCACTAATTCAAGCAATTGTTCATAAAGGGAAGAATCGATTTGGGTACTAAGGTGATTAGCCAGCACGTTTTTCTTTTTGGCCAGCTCGATAACATCCCGATCAAGAGTCAAATAAGCTCCCCTTCCCGATTTCTTTCCGGTCGGATCAAGGCTGACTTCCCCTTCTTTAGATCGAACGATGCGAATGAGTTCTTTCTTCGGCTTCATTTCACCTGTAGCCACACATTTACGCATCGGGATTTTTTTTCGGCTATTCATCTTTTTTCACCTCTGAATTACTCGTTATCCTCTTCGAAATCTGTTTCCTCTTCATTAACATAACTATCTCTGCTCAAAAGGAATTCCTGTTCTTCCACAGGATAAATTCCAGCTTCGCGGGCTTCCGTTTCACTCTTGATATCAATTTTCCAGCCTGTAAGTTTGGCAGCTAAACGGGCATTTTGTCCGCGCTTACCAATTGCCAGGGAAAGTTGATAATCCGGAACGATCACAGTCGTCGCCTTTTCCTCTTCTTTTACGATAACTTCAAGTACTTTTGAAGGGCTTAAAGCATTCGCAACGAAAATGACCGGATTCTCCGACCATTTAACGATATCGATTTTTTCACCCTTCAACTCATTGACGATGGCCTGAACACGTTGTCCTTTTTGGCCTACACATGAACCGACAGGATCGACTTCTTCGTTATCTGAGTGCACGGAGATTTTTGAACGGTCGCCTGCTTCGCGGGCAACTGACTTAATTTCTACTGTTCCATCAAAAATTTCAGGCACTTCGATTTCGAATAAACGTTTTAAAAGGCCAGGATGTGAACGGGATACAAAAATTTGCGGGCCCTTAGAAGTTTTTTCAACTTTAGTGATGAAAACTTTAATGCGATCATGAGGTTTATACTGTTCATTCGGCATTTGCTCATTCACCGGGAGCAAAGCTTCGATTTTACCTAGGCTCACATAGATGAATCGTGAATCTTGGCGTTGAACGATGCCAGTCATGATATCCTCTTCCCGATCAATGAATTCGGCATAAATGATGCCTCGTTCTGCTTCACGCACTCTTTGAGTAACGACTTGTTTAGCAGTTTGTGCAGCAATACGGCCGAAATCCTTTGGTGTTACTTCCATTTCGACAATATCCTCTAACTGGTAGTTGGGGTCAATTGCTCTTGCTTCTTCAACAGAAATTTCCAGACGTGAATCGAATACTTCGTCAACAACGTCTTTTCTGGCAAATACACGCATAGTTCCTTTACCAAGATTCAAGTCGATACGTACATTTTGTGCTTGGTTAAAGTTACGGCGATATGCCGATATAAGAGCAGCCTCAATCGCGTCGATCAAAACTTCCCTGGAAATTCCTTTTTCGTTTTCTAAAATATAGAGAGCATCCAATAACTCATTGCCCATGGTGATCCCCCTTACGGATATTTAAATTAATGATTTGCTTGACTTAAGAGAAGGTAATCGCCAATCTTGCTTTGGCCACCTTTTCAAATGGTATGACGATGGTTTTCTTTCTTGTCTTGATTCTGACTTCGAGTGTCACTTCTTTACCATCGAAACTGGTTAAGATTCCTTCGAATTCTTTTTCATCTAAAATGGGCTCGTATGTTTTTATGTAAACATTTTTACCGATAGCTTTAAGGAAATCCTTCTCTTTTTTCAGAGGCCTTTCAGCTCCGGGAGATGAAACTTCGAGAAAATAATTTTGTGGAATCGGATCAACCTCATCAAGCTTTTCACTGAGTTTTTCACTCACATTTCCGCAATCTTCAATATCTACGCCTGTTTCTTTATCAATGTACACTCGAAGGAACCAGCTTTTACCTTCCTTCACATACTCCACTTCGACTAATTCAAGCTGCAATTCTTCAAGAATTGGTAATGCAAATTCCTCTACAACTTCCGTTACCTTTTTACTCATTTGTTTCCTCCATACGTGCGTTGTATGCGCTTGGTTTCGGATTCAAAATTAAATGGTCAATACAACACGAAAGAGTGGGTTTCCCCACTCTTGCCATTGGTTCCTCTTAGTATTTCCAATAAAAATATACCATAATCAAGATATTTATGCAAATACCATGTCTGTTTCTTCCTTTTTGACAACAGTTTCCTCTTTAAAATAATGATAACTGATTTTGTTCAGGCAATGACTCCAGACAGCCTTGTTTATCCAGGTATTCAAGGATGGTCTTCGAAACCTTCCCCCGTTGTTGTAGGTCTTCTTTCGAGAGGAATTCACCATTCTTGCGTGCGTTGACGATATTGATGGCGGCATTCGTTCCAAGACCAGGTATTGAATTGAAAGGCGGTATCAAAGAATTTCCTTCAATTAAGAATTGATCAGCACTTGATTTGTACAAATCCACTTTAGCGAACGCATACCCGCGTTCACACATTTCCAAAGCTAGTTCAATAACCGTCAATGTATTCTTTTCCTTTGTGGATGCATCTAATCCCTTTACGGTAATTTCTTCCATTTTGGTTTTTATTGCTTGTGGCCCCCGTGTCATGGCATCGATTTCAAAATCATCGGCACGCACTGTGAAATAGGCTGCATAATACAATAAAGGCAGATGCACTTTAAAATAGGCTATCCGGACAGCCATTAAGACGTATGCTGCAGCATGGGCTTTCGGGAACATGTATTTAATCTTCTTACATGAATCGATGTACCATTCCGGCACCTCATTTTTCCTCATTTCCTCTTCAAACTCCTCCGAGAGCCCTTTCCCTTTACGTACAGATTCCATAATTTTGAACGCCAGGGATGGATCGAGTCCTTGATAAATCAGATAAACCATAATATCATCACGACAGCCTATAACCTCACTTAGTGTGCATATCCGGTTGTGGATCAGTTCCTGTGCATTGCTCAGCCACACATCGGTACCATGAGAAAGCCCTGAGATCTGAACAAGCTCAGAAAATGTCGTAGGTTTCGTATCTTCAAGCATCTGCCGGACGAAACGCGTTCCAAATTCGGGAATGCCGAGTGTACCCGTTTTACACATGATCTGTTCTTCTGTAACTCCTAAAGATTCGGTACTGCTGAATATTTTCATTACTTCAGGATCATCTGTGGGAACGGTCTTTGGATCGATGCCGCTTAAGTCTTGAAGCATCCGGATCACAGTCGGATCATCATGTCCAAGGATATCTAGTTTCAAAATATTATCGTGAATGGAATGGAAATCAAAGTGAGTTGTTTTCCATTCGGAATTCCTGTCATCTGCAGGGAATTGAATAGGTGTGAAATCATAAATATCCATATAATCAGGAACAACGATGATTCCGCCTGGATGCTGTCCTGTCGTCCGTTTCACCCCAGTACAACCGGCAACAAGTCGATCAGTCTCAGCTCCGCGCATATGGATGTTATTATCAGCGGAATACCCTTTTACATATCCATAGGCCGTTTTTTCAGCGACAGTACCAATCGTTCCCGCACGATATACATATTCTTCACCGAATAAGACTTTAGTGTAGTTATGGGCCTTTGGCTGATATTCACCAGAGAAGTTCAAATCGATATCAGGAACCTTATCTCCTTTAAATCCAAGGAAGGTTTCAAACGGGATATCATGCCCGTCTTTTGTATAAGCTATGCCACATTCGGGACAGTCCTTATCTGGGAGGTCAAACCCCGAACCTACAGAACCGTCATTGAAGAATTCGGATTTCTTGCACTCCGGACATACATAATGTGGCGGAAGAGGATTTACCTCCGTAATTTCAGTCATCGTGGCAACGAAAGATGATCCAACCGATCCCCTTGAGCCAACGAGATAACCATCATTCAATGATTTTTTTACTAGTTTATGAGAAATTAAATAAATAACGGCAAAACCATGGCCAATGATGCTTTTCAATTCTTTCTCAAGACGGGCTTCCACGATTTCCGGCAGGTTCTCTCCATAGATCTTCCTTGCCATGCCATAACTCATCTCACGCATCTCTTCTTCGGCACCTTCAATTTTAGGTGTATATAGCTCATCCTTGATTGGCTTGATTTCATCAATCATATCAGCGATTTTATTGGTGTTGGTTACCACGACCTCTTTGGCTTTCTCTGAACCAAGGAAGGAAAATTCCCGTAGCATTTCATCAGTTGTCCGAAAATGTACGTCAGGAAGCTTATGACGATTCAGCGGGTTTGCTCCACCTTGTGAATTTACAAGGATTTTCCGGTAAATTTTATCATTCGGATCCAAATAATGTACATTTCCCGTCGCTACGACTGGCTTATCCAATTTTTCACCAAGCTTGACGATATTGGAGATGATCGTTTCTAACGATTTATCATCCCGGACATATTCAAGATCAATCAGATGCTGATATACTTCCTTCGGATGAATTTCAAGATAATCGTAGAATTCTGCGATTTCGACGACTTCCTCAAACCCCTTCTGCATCATCCCTTCAAAAACTTCCCCTTTATCGCATCCCGATCCGACCAAAATTCCTTCACGATACTTTTTAAGTTGTGAACGCGGTATCCGGGGAACACGATAAAAATAATCGATGTGCGATATTGAAATTAACTTGAAAAGGTTTTTTAAGCCAGCCTGTGTTTGCGCGATCAACGTACAATGGGATGGCCGGGAACGCTGATAAGCGTTTCCTTTACCCATATTGTCATTAAGCTGATCATGATGGGTAATCTCTTTTTCCATTGCATCCTTCAGCATCTTCAGCATAAGGTAACCTGTAGCTTCGGCATCATAAATGGCCCTATGATGCTGGGTCAAATCAATATCGAACTTTTTACATAATGTATTTAACCGGTGGTTTTTAAACTCCGGATATAAGAAACGGCCAAGTTCCAATGTATCAAGAACAGGATTGGAAGCTTTAGGATATCCCATGTTTTTATAACCTATATTCAAAAAGCCCATATCGAAGGCTGCGTTGTGGGCAACAAGGATCGCATCGCCTGCCCAGTTCTTGAACTTTTCTAGTACTTCCGAGACTTCTGGAGCATTTTCCACGAGATCATCAGTGATTCCAGTCAAGTCTATCGTCGTATTGGATAATGGGTGATGCGGATTCGCAAATGACTCAAATCTATCAATGATGTCCCCGTCACGAATTTTCACTGCAGCAAATTCAATGATCGTATCATAAACAGCTGACAGACCAGTCGTCTCTACGTCAAACACAACGTAGGTGGCATCTGCCAAAGGAATATGCGCCTCATTATAAACAATGGGCACCCCATCATTCACAAGGTTCACTTCGACGCCATAAAGGATTTTAATACCATTCTTTTTCCCGGCACTATAAGCTTCAGGGAATGATTGTGCACCTGCGTGATCCGTAATGGCAACAGCCTTATGCCCCCACTTGGCAGCCTGGGCAACAAGAGCAGAAGTAGGCGTCACTGCATCCATCTGGCTCATCGGGGTATGCATATGCAGTTCTACACGCTTTTCACCTTCAGGTGCCTTATCCTGCCGTCCTTGTTTAGAAATTTCATTTATATCATTTGCGATCATTACCAGGTCACGTACGAATGTATCATTTTGGATACTGCCTTGGGCACGTACCCACATCCCTTTTTTCACTCGGGCAAGTATGGCAGCATCCTCTTTATCACGCGAAAACATTTTGACTAATATTGAGCTTGTATAATCCGTGACTTTAAATGTCAAGAGGCTCCGTCCGCTGCGTAACTCACGGACTTCTGCATCAAAAACGAATCCTTCGACAGCAATCCTGCGTTCTTCATCGATAATCTGTTCGATTCTGCGGAAATCCGCATCTTCTTTAATCGTATAGCCAATTTTAACCGGTCCTTCGTAGACGCCTTCGTCGCCGCCTTTTTCCGATTCTTTTTTCTGCATTTCCACTAAGGCAGCAAGTCCCTTTTCCGCGTCTTCCTTTTGTTTCTCTTCTAAAAACTTCTGGTAATCAGGATTCGAAACCGTTTCCTTCACTTCCGCTTCCAGAGTCAACGGGGGAAAACCGAAAGTTTGGTAGATATTCGAAATGATGCCGGAGTACTTACGTTTCAATTGGCCAGCCTCCGTATCATTCCGGGCGCTTACGATAAGTTTATATCCATTCACTGCGGGCTCTTGTTCCTTCAGAAGTGACAACAGGGCTGGAGACATTCCTTCAAGCTCGCCAATGCAGTTTTTCCAATATTCTTTTACCAATTGTTCCGTCACTTGCGGATTGGCCACATTTAAGTTGAACGTTACCTTCGCAATATGGGAAAACGTACTTGCTAGTTGAGTAGCAAGTCTTGTATGAACACTGCAAGGAATTAATGCAGGTATATTAAAGGCAAAATGCCATTTTTTGGACTCCCTCTCGATTGAGAGTTTATCAATTTCGGCACCTATGAAATAATTCACAAAGGCATCCTCAGTCAAGTCCATTTGCTGGAGCAAGAGTTGAAATCTCTCTCTACCGCTATTTGGATTTTGATCCATTTCCTCTCTCCCCTATCTACTATCTCTAAGATATTATTCATTATCATTTTCACTATGATATCAGAGGCTATTATAACATATCACGAGTGTTTCACTAGTATCTAAATCCATGAAAAAAAAGGCATCATCCAATTGAATGATGCCTAATTCCCCAATTTTTAAAATTACCCAAGTATTTCTTGAAGCTTTTGAATAAGTTCAGCTCTTTCTATTTCAAGAACCTCACCCGTTTTACGGATTTTCACTTCGACGATTCCCTCGGATGCCTTTTTACCGACCGTCACCCTGACAGGAAGACCGATCAGGTCAGAGTCGGCAAATTTTACGCCAGCACGTTCTTGACGATCATCCATAAGAACATCCATGCCTTGTGCCTTTAGATCATTATACAAATCTTCTGCCAGGACAGCCTGAGCCTCATCCTTCATATTGATTGGAATCAAATGGACTTGGTATGGTGCCAAATTCGCTGGCCAGACCAATCCTTTTTCATCGTTGAATTGTTCAGCTACAGCTGCAAGCGTGCGTGAAACACCAATTCCATAACAGCCCATTATCATAGGCTGAGACCGTCCATTCTCATCTAGGAATGTTGCATTCATAGCTTCGGAATATTTTGTTCCCAGCTTGAATACGTGGCCTACCTCAATTCCTTTGGCAAATTTAATTTTTCCGTTCCCGTCCGGTGATGGGTCACCCTCTTGAATGAAACGAAGGTCTATAAAATTGTCCACGTTAAAATCACGAGTGGGATTTACGTTCATATAATGATGGTCTTCTTCATTTGCACCACAGATTCCATTAACCATTGCTTCTACGGCAACATCGGCTATCACTTCCACTTCAGAAGTGACATTGATTGGTCCAAGGGATCCAATAGCACATCCTAAGACTTCTTTCGTTTCATTCGGATCGACCAATTCAACGATTGAAGCGTTATAGAAATTCTTCAGCTTGATATCATTGACTTCATGATCCCCTCGTACCAATACAAGCACATACTTTTCATCCACTTTAAATAATAGCGATTTGATTAGTTTCTCTGCATCTGTATTTAAGAATGAAGTCACGTCTTCAATAGATTTTTGGCCAGGTGTATGAATTTTTTCAAGTGCAATTTGTGCTTCGGAACTTTTTTCATATTTTACACTCACCGGTGCCATTTCAATATTCGCTGCATATTCGGAAGTATCAGAATAGGCGATGGTATCTTCCCCTATTTCGGATAGGACCATGAATTCGTGTGTATCCTTTCCGCCCATCGCCCCAGAATCAGCAATGACGGCACGGAAGTCCAACCCACAACGGCTAAATATATTTGAATATGCCGAATATATATTTTTATAAACAGCATCCAGGCTTTCTTGATTGGCATGGAAAGAATAAGCGTCCTTCATGATGAACTCACGTCCACGCAACAATCCGAAACGCGGTCTTTTTTCATCACGGAATTTGGTTTGGATTTGGTAAACCGTTAAAGGAAGACGCTTGTATGATTTCACCTCATCACGAACTAAGCTGGTTATCACTTCTTCATGTGTGGCACCTAGCGCAAATTCACGGTTATTGCGGTCCTTAAGGCGCATCAACTCTGGACCATAGGTATACCAGCGTCCAGATTCCTGCCAGAATTCAGCTTGTTGTAAAGCAGGCATCAATAATTCTACTGCACCAGCATTCTCCAACTCTTCCCGGACGATCGCTTCAACCTTTTGAAGCACCTTTTTTCCAAGCGGCATAAAACTGTAAACCCCGCTGGAGTTTTGTCTCATAAATCCTGCACGTAATAGAAGCTGATGACTTTTGATTTCAGCATCTGCAGGCACTTCTCTCAATGTAGGGATTAACGTCATACTTTGTTTCATATCTGCACCTCTTCAATATTTCCTTTAAATTAAACTGCGGCTGCGGTAAAAATTCATACTGCAGCATGAATACGGTCATATCATACAAAAAAGTCTTTCTGCGCTATTCAGAAAAGCTAATTTAATATACTCATTCTCGATTATACTTACGATTTCCTTAGAAAACAAACTATTTCCCTAAAACGGTTAAAAAACTAGGAAATGACTATTCCTTCTTGGAGATAAGAAAACAGCCAACAGAAAAATCTGCTGGCCTGTTTTACCTTATCCAAACATGTCTTATAAGAAGAACCGCTGAATGTCATTCCATGTAACGACTATCATCAATAACATCAGCAAAGCAAAGCCGATGAAGTGAACCATTCCTTCTTTTTGGCGATCGATCGGTTTTCCTCTTAAGAATTCGACAACAAAGAATAACAGTCTTCCTCCATCCAATGCCGGTAGCGGCAGCAAGTTCATGATTCCCAAGTTAATGCTCAGCAGCCCTGCCCATTTCATTAACGTGAATAAACCTTGTTTCGCTACTTCTTCAGTTGATTTATATATTCCTACAGGACCGGATAGGCTGTCAATCGTAAATCCACCTGTTACGAGGTCACCAAGGATGATGAAAATTTGTTTTGTCCAAAAATATGTTTCCGTAAAACCGTATTGTATAGCTTTAATCGGTGCTTTTTCAACTGGAGGGTAAACTCCGATAATCCCAATTTTCTTACCTTCCCTCTCCACTTCTTGTGGAATGACCGGCACTTCTAACGTTTTCCCGTCCCTGTCCACGACAAACTCGATCTCTTGCCCAGGGTTCTTTTGAATGCTTTCCTGAACATCTTCCCAAGATGAGACTTCCGTCCCTTCTATGGATTGAATGACATCACCAGATTTTAACCCGGCATTAACAGCCGAACCGTCTGCAGTCAGCTCACCAAGTTTCGCTTCATCCACCACGACCCCTTGAAACAGGCCGATCAACACAAAAATGACAAAAGCCAAAACAAAGTTCATTGCTGGTCCAGCTACTATCGTCAGGAAGCGATGCCCAAGCGACTTTGAAGCAAATTGCCGGTCATATGGAGCAATCTGGTTCTCTACACCATTTTCAACGATTACCGCTTCTTCATGAATGGTAAACGTTTTTAGATTATCTTCCTCACCTTCTTCATAACCAGTAAGGATAAGCTTATGATCAAGGTCGATCACTTCAACTTCCACAAGACGAATATCAGGATATTTATCTTTATTGTTCAAAATGATTTTTGTAACATTCTCTTCATTATCAAACATCAATCCTACTCGATAGCCGGGCTTCAATTCTATATTTTCTGCATCTTCACCAGCCATACGTACATACCCGCCCAGCGGAAGCAATCGAATGGTATAAACGGTTTCCTTCTTTTTATATGTGAATACTTTTGGGCCGAAACCGATTGCGAACTCACGGCATAAAATTCCGGCACGCTTTGCAAACACTAAGTGTCCAAGCTCATGGAAAAATACAAGAGCGCCAAAAATGATGATGAACGCTATAATCGTTTCTAAAGTCTGCATGTTCCGGTCACCTATCTTTCACTAAGGATTCTATATACTGCCTTGTCATATTATCCACTTCCTGAATCGTTTCTAAATCCGGAAGGGCCATCACGGAATGCTGATTCAGCGCTCTTTCAATTAACGTTTCAATTTCAAGGAAGGATACCTTTCCAGATAAGAAAGCAGCGACTGCCGCTTCATTGGCGGCATTCAGCACGGTAGTCATCGTTCCGCCCATTTTACCCGCTTTATAGGCGAATTGCAAACAAGGATATCTCGTGAAATCCATATCGCTAAAATGCAGTTTGCCTGCTTCAGCCAAATTCAGGCGCTTGCGTCCTGCCAACGGAATACGGTCCGGATAAGTAAGTGCATATTGAATCGGCACTCGCATATCCGGTGTTCCCAGTTGTGCAATCACGCTGGAGTCATGAAACTCAACCATGGAATGGATGATACTCTCCTTATGTAGCAATACATCAATTTTATCGTATGGAAGATCAAATAGCCAGTGGGCCTCAATCACTTCCAAACCCTTATTCATCATTGATGCTGAATCAATCGTGATTTTAGCTCCCATTGACCAGTTCGGATGGTTCAATGCCTCTTCCACCGTTACATCCTTCAATTCTTCCCTGGTCCGATCGCGAAAACTGCCACCTGAAGCAGTAATGACAAGACGTTCTATATTTTTTTCCTTTTCACCCTGCAATGCCTGAAAAATAGCGGAATGCTCGCTGTCAACCGGCAGCAAACGAACCCCCGCTTTTTTAGCTTCACTTATGACCAAATGACCTGCCGTTACCAAAGTCTCCTTGTTGGCGATAGCAATATCTTTTTTAGCCTTTATCGCTTGAAGCGTCGGATAAAGGCCCACGCTTCCGATGACGGCATTGACCAATATTGTCGCCTGATCATATACAGCAACAGCAGACAGTCCCTCATCGCCATACATGAACTCGATATCTTTGCGGCTGAAGAATTCACTTTTCAAAACATGATAATCTTCTTCCGTCTGGACCGAAACTAGTTTCGGTTCAAACTCTTGTATATAAGTCCTGACCAATTCTATATTCTTTCCAGCAGAAAGAGCCACTATCTTGAATTGGTCAGGATGTGACCTCACCACATCCGCTGTTTGTTGACCAATCGAACCTGTCGCGCCCAAAAGACTGATGTTTTTCAAATTGCTCATCTCCTAATTCATATAACACTGCCTATTTTTATATTATAAAACATGCAATAAATGCAAAATCGGTAAAATGAATATCAAGCTATCAAGCCTGTCCAAAATTCCGCCATGTCCCGGGAGAAGCTTGCCGGAATCCTTAACCCCATAATGACGTTTATACGCCGATTGGACGAGATCCCCCAATTGGCCGAATACCCCAATGATTAATGAAATCAATAATAATTGTAATAACGTGTAGTCAAGACTCGAGAAGATGTAAAATAGCACACCCACTACCATCGCAGAAAATAACCCGCCGATAAATCCTTCCACAGTCTTGTTTGGACTTATTTCTGGCCATAGCTTCCTTTTACCAAGTGATTTACCTATGAAGTAAGCTCCGGAGTCGGTTGCCCAGATCGTGAATAGGGTAAGCAAGATATAAATCAGACCCAGTCCTAAAGAGTCACGTGTTTCAAATAGGAAGTAGAAACCCATTCCCAAGTATAAGATTGAAATCACTAAAAAGCCTGCGTCATCAAAAGTAAAACGGTTTTTAGAAACAACTGTATAAAGTAACAGCAGCAAAACCCCGATTAAGAAGACTTGCACTTTATCGTAATTTATTTCTGCTAAAAAAGCGGTATGTTCATTAGGCAATAAAAGTACCCACAATAATATATGAGAAAGTAACGCCTCAAAAGATACAACGCGTAAATTTTTCATTTTCATCAGTTCATACAAACCAATGGACCCTAACAGATAAACTGTCAGTAAAAAGGGAACTCCCCCTAAAATGACTAGTGGAATGAAGATAGCGGCAACTACGACCGCCGTAATAATTCGTTGTTTCATTATTCCATTTTCCTCGCCTTCTAAATTAAACGCCACCGAATCTTCGTGAACGTTTTTGATACTCCTCAACTGCCTGCAATAAATGCCCCTCACTAAAATCCGGCCATAGCACCTCTGTAAACCACAGCTCAGTATAAGCCGCCTGCCAAAGCATGAAATTACTCAAACGGATTTCACCACTTGTACGGATCAGTAAATCAGGATCCGACAAATGTTTGGTCATCAGGTAACTGGATATAATTTCCTCTGTTGCATTTTCCTTTATTATACCATTCTTAACATCTTGAATAATGCTATTCACTGCAGATACAATCTCCCCACGGCTTCCATAGTTCAGGGCAAAATTCAGAATCATCCCATCATTATCCTTCGTGTCTTCCATTGCCCGTTTAACGGCATTTTGAGTATGTGAGGGAATGAGTGACAGGTCCCCGATCGTTTCAACTCTTACATTTTCAGAAATGAGCTCGGGTAAAAATGTCCCAAGAAATTCCTGGGGAAGCTTCATCAAAAAGTCGACTTCACTTTTCGGGCGTTTCCAATTTTCAGTGGAAAACGCATAGACTGTCAAAGTTTTGACCCCTAATTTATTGGCAACTTTCGTAATTTTACGAACGGTTTTCATTCCTTCATGATGACCTGCCACACGTGGCAATGCACGCTTTTTGGCCCAGCGGCCGTTTCCATCCATAATGATGGCGATATGCTGAGGAACATCAAACTGTTTAATATGCTGAATCCTATTAGTTACATCGGAAGAAGCATCTTTTTTAACGAAACGCTTCCATAGTGAATACATATGTTAGTCCCCCATCAGGTTGTACTTATCTCTCTACAAAGGCAAAGTTAACGTGCACTATGTATATCAAGCTTTCTGCCGCTTAAAAAGAATCTATATCATAATATCAAAAAAAAACTGGTTCTCATATTATTATTATGAAAATTATTTCTTCATTAGAAGCTAGAAAGGGAGAAATCATTACTTCTTTTTTTCTAAAACCGGTTATGATTACCGTGAAAAATGCAAAAAAAGGACCACCTCCAACGTTTGCATGCAACATACTAACTCAAGGAGTAATCATTATCGGAGAAACCTTATTATAACAGTTTTCTCTTTTAAGCACACCTATATGTTAGAATCAAGACATGACCCAGTATGGATTCGGCCCTCTTTATTTAATCAATTCTTTAAGTAAAATTATACTTCCAGAATTTCTTTTTCTTTATCTTTTGTAATATCATCGATTTTCGTGATATTGCCATCTGTCATCTTTTGGATGTCATCCGCATAGCCACGTAAGTCATCTTCAGTGATTTCACCATTTTTTTCAAGCTTTTTCAAATCATCATTAGCATCGCGACGCACATTACGGACAGCTATTTTCGCTTCTTCCGCTTCTTTTTTAACAACTTTCACAAGTTCTTTTCTGCGTTCTTCAGTTAACGCGGGGATGGCTATCCTGATGATTGAACCATCATTAGAAGGATTCAAGCCTAAGTCTGATTTCAAAATCGCCTTTTCGATTTCACCCAATACCGTTTTATCATATGGTTGAATGACTAAAAGCCTAGCTTCCGGGACAGAAATACCAGCCACCTGATTAACCGGTGTCGGCGAACCATAATAATCAATCGAGATTTTATCAAGCAATGAGGCATTTGCCCTTCCGGCACGGATGCTGGCTAATTCACGTGTATACGCTCCAATGGCTTTTTCCATTTTCGTTTTCGCATTCGAAATAACTTGTTTCGGCATCTTTTATTTCCCCCTTACAATAGTTCCAAGCTTTTCGCCTAGTACGGCTCGTTTAATATTACCTTTTTCCATAATCGAGAAGACGATCAATGGAATATCATTGTCCATGCATAGTGAGGACGCGGTCGAATCCATTACTTCTAAGCCTTCTTTAATCACATCAAGATAGGAAAGCTTATCATACTTCACTGCATTTTTGTCCTTAACCGGATCAGCATTGTATACGCCATCCACATTATTCTTCGCCATCAAGATGACATCAGCTTCAATTTCAGCAGCACGCAGGGCGGCAGTGGTATCCGTTGAGAAGTATGGATTACCTGTACCAGCTGCAAAAATCACCACTCTCTTTTTCTCTAGATGCCTGATTGCACGTCGTCTAATGTATGGTTCTGCAACTTGTCTCATCTCGATGGAAGTTTGTACACGCGTTTCAATTCCAAGCTGATCAAGGCTGTCTTGTAACGCCAATGAGTTCATGACTGTAGCCAGCATCCCCATATAATCGGCATTAGCACGATCCATGCCCATTTCGCTGCCTATTTTGCCGCGCCAAATGTTTCCGCCGCCAACCACAACAGCCACTTCCACATCAAGCTCAGCCACTTCCTTGACTTGTTCAGCAATAGATTTAATTACTGCAGGGTTAATTCCAAATCCTTCTTCACCGGCTAATGCTTCGCCACTTAATTTTAGAACTACACGTTTATATTTAGCGCTACTCATGAGAACCTCCAACTATGTAATCTTTTCATTCGTTCATCATGCTTTCTTGCAATATTACCAAAAATTCATGACATTTCAAAAAATAGGGAACACCAGAGTGTTCCCTATTATTAATTATCTGACAATTAGTCTTTTTTAACTTGGTTCATTACTTCTTCAGCAAAGTTTTCTTGACGTTTTTCAAGACCTTCCCCTACTTCATAACGAACGAATGATAGGATTTTTCCGCCTTTTGATTCAACGAATTGTCCCACTTTTTGATCAGGGTTTTTAACGAAAGCTTGTTCGTTCACACAGATTTCTTCGTAGAATTTATTGATACGTCCTTCAACCATTTTTGCAACGATTTTTTCTGGTTTACCTTCGTTAAGCGCTTGTTGAGTAAGAACTTCGCGTTCGCGATCTAATTCACTAGCATCGACTTGGTCACGAGAGATATATTTAGGGTTAATTGCAGCGATGTGCATTGAAACGCCTTTTGCTGCATCTTCGTCAGTTGTACCTTCAAGAACTGATAGTACGCTGATACGTCCACCCATGTGAAGGTATGCACCAAATGCGTCGTTATCTGTTTTAGTAACAACTTGGAAACGGCGAAGAGTTAATTTTTCTCCGATTTTAGCAACTGCAGCATTGATATGATCTGCAACCTTTTCTCCATTTTCCATTGTTTGTTCAAGAGCAACTTCAACGCTTTCAGGTTTGTTAGCAAGAAGGAATGAAGCCAAGTCTTTAACAAGTGTTTGGAATCCTTCGTTTTTTGCAACGAAATCTGTTTCTGAGTTCACTTCAAGAATAACCGCTTGGTTTCCTTCTACAACGATTGAAGTTAAACCTTCAGCAGCAATACGGTCGCCTTTGTTAGCAGCTTTTGCAATTCCTTTTTCACGTAGGAAATCGATTGCTTTTTCCATATCGCCTTCTGTTTGTACAAGTGCCTTTTTACAGTCCATCATACCGGCACCAGTTTTTTCACGCAATTCTTTAACTAATTGTGCAGTGATTGCCATAATATATATCCTCCTCAAATTAAATGCAGTTTATTCAATCTTTACCCATTTTTACCAAAAAATACTTGTTATCATCAAAGAAAATAACGAGCAAAGGCAATATTCCAGAAAAGCCATCCACTTAGTCAGTCAATTTGACGGAACTAAATACTTAATGATTTCTTTTCCTTAAAAATCGACTATACCTTTTAAAAAACATTCCGTACAGTGATTTATGTACGCTTATTTAGTGCAAAAAAAAGGGATAAAAGGCATTATCCTCTTATCACCTTTTTTCTTACTGAATAAGCAACCTTTTTTGCTTATTAAGCAGTAGTTGTTTCAGTTGCTGTTTCTTCGCCTTGTTTAGCTTCTAAGATAGCATCTGCCATTTTACCTGTTAATAATTTAACAGCACGGATTGCATCGTCATTCGCAGGAATAACTACATCGATTTCATCCGGATCACAGTTTGTATCAACGATACCTACAAGTGGAATGTGTAATTTGTGTGCTTCCGCAACAGCAATACGCTCTTTGCGAGGGTCGATAACGAAGATCGCATCTGGAAGAGTCTTCATATCTTTAATTCCGCCTAAGAATTTTTCTAAGCGATCCCATTCTTTTTTAAGTTGGATAACTTCTTTTTTAGGAAGGACTTCGAAAGTTCCGTTTGCTTCCATTTTTTCGATATCTTTAAGACGAGTAATACGTTTTTGGATTGTTTCAAAGTTTGTTAAAGTTCCACCTAACCAACGTTGGTTTACATAGTACATACCAGAACGGATAGCTTCTTCTTTAACAGATTCTTGAGCTTGTTTTTTAGTACCAACGAAAAGAACAGTTCCACCGTTAGCAGCTAGTTCTTTCACGAAGTTATAAGCTTCTTCAACCTTTTTAACTGTTTTTTGAAGGTCGATGATGTAGATGCCGTTACGCTCAGTGAAGATATATTTCTTCATTTTCGGGTTCCAGCGACGTGTTTGGTGTCCGAAATGCACACCAGCTTCAAGCAATTGTTTCATAGAAATGACTGACATTTTAGTTCCTCCTAAATGGTTTTGTTTTTCCTCCGCACCGATCATTTTCATACAGAAACTGTCGAAACAGCACCATCTGCAAGAATCACGGGGCGTGTGTATTAACACCATTTCATAATATACCATAATGATCCTTCTCAATCAAGTAATATCTATCTATTCATGCGAAACTTTAGTAATAGCTCTATTTCCGTTTGACCGCGACCTAGCCTTTTGGCGATTTCTTCAATTGAATGACCTTGATCAGCTAACATATCTACTTGTTCATTTAATGAATGTTCATTTACCGAGGCCTGTAACATGTCCGCAAATTCTTTACCCGTCGCCTTCCCCTCGTTCGGAAGGGTGGTGGCAGCTGATGAAAGTTCCAATTTGTCCTCAACTATTACGGGTAAAGCATTATCCTCATCGTCTTCAGGCATTATTTTGTAAGCGTCGGTCGCCTGCTTTTTAGCCGCGGCACTTCTTCCCTCTTTATACTCTTTCAGCATGTTTTGTTCTTGTTTTACTTCTTTATCTTCCATGGTTTCTCTAATTGCGCCATGTTCTTTTATTTTTTGATCCTGCTCGGAATCCATTGCAACCGATTTGGTGAATGCCTTTACCAATATCTCGTTGTCCTGTTTCATCTCAATCAAAAAACCAGACAAAAGTTGTTCCATTTCATCAATCATGGCTTTTTGGTCTTTTTCCACCTTACTTAAACGGTTTTGCCGAAGATATAAAACGATGATGGCGAAAATGGTGAATATATTTAATACAAACAACAGAAACATAAAAAATACTGACATGTTGCCTCCTAATTAACCGGAATAGTCAATCCAGTTTCCTTTATACGGATGGGGATCATTTTTCAATGTTGTTTTTTAGGGGATTTCTTTCTGTTTATATTTTTTTTGAGACTGTCCCTTGTCTGCATTTCTTTCTTTTTCATAGGCTGTTTTCACATACTTTGTTGCTATTTACCAGGTAGTGAGTTGTGGTTGATTTCCCCTCCAGATGCTCGCTTTCCGCTCCAATCAACCTTAAATAGTTTCGTTTTAAAAACAACAATCTTTACGAAAAGAGCCTTTTCATAAAAATGGGCCGGAAGCTTTCGTTCTTCACCTACAACGGTCCTTTGTTTTCGTTCTGAATCCTTTTGGACTTGATGGGCAGCATGATCTTGTTGGATTAACTTCTTTTGTTGATTTTGCTCTTGGATTTTCCCTGCATCCTGTGTTCGTGGGATTGCAATTTGCATCTCAATCGCTTTTAAACTCATATGGAAACCGCCTTTCCATTTCCAATAACCAGACAAAACCGAGCTGAAAGTGAGTTCTCATTGGACTTCTTAATAATATTTATGATTACCTTACAATGGAGTAAGGGACACTTGAACTGCTCTTCGTGACCAAGTTCAGTTCGAAATTCTGTGATTTCGAAACATTTATTGAAGTGATGGGTTCCTAAGTCCTTTCAGGCTGCCCCTGACTTTAAAGAAGGCATTTTTCGTTCAACCGGATCTATGATCAACTGGATGCATCTCTGGCTCCATTCCCTTTTCAAACAAAATATGATTAATTCTTTTAATTTTGCATCGAGTTTCTTAATTTATATATCGCTTTCGAGTGAATCTGGGATATCCGAGACGTAGATAGGCTCATCACTTGTCCGATTTCGGTTAATGTCAGTTCTTCTTTATAAAAAAGTTGTAAAACCAACTGTTCTTTTTCATTAAGCGTTTCTATGACTTTGGCTAATTCCACATTCAGTTCTTCCCTTAAAACATGTTCCTCAGGTAAATCCGCCTTTTCATCTTTAATATGAAAATTCGTGCTTTCTTTGTCGTCTTGTTCTTGGGGATTTTCATCCATCGAAAGTACATTGGCAAAGAAATTCCCATTTAACGCAGCATATACTTCATCTTCCGGAATATTCAATTCCGCAGCAATCTCGTTTGGAGAAAGGTTTCTCATATATCGCTGTTCTAGCTTTTCTATTGCAGATTCAATTTTCTTGGCTTTATCTCTTGCACTCCGTGGAAGCCAATCCTCTTTTCTTAATCCATCTAAAATAGCACCACGAATTCTAAATGAAGCATATGTATCAAATTTCAGGTCACGCTTCGTATCAAAACGTGCCAGGGCATCGAATAATCCCATCATCCCTAAACTCCTTATATCATCCCGGCTCACATTTTTAGGAAGGCTTACTGAAATGCGTTGAACATGATACGATACGAGAGGGGTGTATTTCTTAACTAAAATGTCCCCGGCTTGCGGATCCCTGCAATCAACCCAATTTTTCCAATATATCTGCTCTTCTTCGATGGTCAGACGAGACATTGGACATCCTCCTTACATTATAAACGTCATGTGATCAAAATTGCTCTTAAAGGCCATAAATGCAACAATAATTTGATTGCAAGTGTCCTGTCATATTTTCAGCTGTTCTTTTTAAGTAAAGCCTAATCGTTACTATATGTTTTTTGTCCCTTTATTAGCGGTCCGTATATTCAGTAAACAATCGTTCAAATTGAACTCGATCGTTCTCCCGCTATTACCGCCTAAATCTTCTGCAACGACTTGAATGCGCAAGTCAGATAACTCTTTCCGGACAGCATCCACATTTCGGGGTCCTATTCTCATTAAATCTCCTCCTGAAGCAAATTGAAACATTTGCGCACCACCAGCCAACTTCGCTTTTAGGAATCGAATTCTTGCTCCTTCATTTACTAAAAGCTGCACTAATTCCTTTATCGCCGTATCAGCAAATTTGGCAGCGTTGATCTGTCCTGATTTAGCGAGTGAAGAGTCAGGCAGCATAATGTGAGCCAAACCGGCAATCCCCTTTTTTTGGTCATATACTACAACACCAACACATGACCCCAGCCCTGAAGTGCGAATCGAATATGGAGGTTTTATAATATTCATATCCGCTATTCCAACCTTCACAACCTTGACCTTTATCAATTCAGTCATTAAGTGACACTCCTAAAGCGGAAAAAATGGTATCAAAAAATCCGGGATCAGGTAAAAGAAAGAAATGACCGTCAATGGATTCAGCAAAATGCTGATCTTTTTCAAGTACAGTATCAATGACAATGGCTGCGTCACTTACTTGAGATAATTCCAATAAACCATAACTGATTGTGGCCCCTACCATATCAATGCTCAATGACGGTACGGATGGATAGATATTCAATCGAGTGAAATCAGAAAGTGAAGAAAGATAGGATCCAGATAAAATATTCCCTAATTCCAAAAGGCAGGAGAGTGCCAATTCGGTATAGGGTGTGGAATCTATCAAAAAGGTTCCATCACCAGTCATTTGACGAATCAAGTATTCAGCTACTTGAAGCGAAAGGATAAAAAACATACTCCCGGAAGCATCTCCTTCTATTCTAAGGAAAACGCTGGCAACGACGTGATCGGCCCCGCCAGCCATTTCCATCATTTCATCAAAGGAAACGACCCGAGCATTTGGAACATTCATATCAATTTTCCTATTAAGGATGGCAGAAAGAGCCGTTGCTGCGTTGCCTGCACCTATATTGCCAATTTCCTTCAAAATATCGAGTTGAAGAGGATTGATTTTCTCAATGAACGACATGTGATTATCCTTCTTTTAACATATTTTCAGTCACTTCTAGACTTAAAGCCTTTTCCAAATTAATCAGGACGAGCAGACGCTTTTCAATTTTAGCCACTCCGCTTATGTATTCTGAAGCTAAATGTCCCACAACTTCAGGCTGCGGCTCGATACTATCCACCGGAATATCCAAAACATCATTGGCAGAGTCCACTATCAACCCAACTTCCATATCATCCAAAATGACGATGATGATCCTTGTTGATTCATCATAAGCCACCACTTCGAAACCAAAACGTACCCGTAAATCAATGATTGGAGTGATAACACCCCTTAAATTTATGACTCCCTTAACAAACTGAACAGCCTTTGGAACTCTGGTAATATGCAGAAGCTTTTCGATACCGCTGACCTTTTCCACCGGAATGGCATATTCTTTATCCTTAATTTGAAAAACGATTACTTTCATATCCTGCGACATCCGTTCCCCTCCTCTAAAAAAACTTCATGATGACAGGTATAACCTTAATGAGAACCTGAATGCGGCACGGGCGAGCAAACGTCCCATTACCTTGCCCTCTTCATCTATCATTCAATGAATCAATGTGTTGCAATCTATGATTAAAGCAACTTGTCCATCTCCAAGAATCGTTGCCCCCGATATTGCAAATGCACTTGTTAAATAATTCCCCAGTGATTTCAATACAATTTCCAGCTGCCCGATAAATGAATCAACGACTAACCCAGCTAATTTATCTCCTTTTCTTACAATGACCACAGAGAGAAACTCTTCTTCTTCCTGACTGATAGGCACTTCAAAAATATCTTTCAGTAACAGAAGTGGCAGCACCTTCCCCCTGAAGTCAATAACTTGTTGATTATGGGCATTCATGATATCTTCTTTTTTTATGATCGCTGTTTCTATAATGGATGAAAGCGGTATGGCATATTTTTCGTTTTGGATTGCAACCAGCATGACAGAAATAATAGACAATGTAAGTGGAAGCTGAATAAGGAAAATGGACCCTTCGTTCTCCCTGGAATCAATCGTGACAGATCCACCGAGAGACTCAATAGTATTTTTAACTACATCCAGACCCACACCGCGCCCCGATACATCCGAAATGGTTTCCGCTGTTGAGAAACCAGAAGCGAATATCAATTCATAGATTTGCTTATCCGTTAGAGTGGCAGCAGTTTCCTTAGTTAATATCCCATTGGAAAGCGCCTTGTTCAAGACTCGCTCTTTATTGATGCCTGCACCATCATCATCGATTTCAATGAAGACATGATTGCCGCTGTGATATGCTTTTAATAGGATTTTACCTTCTTCATTCTTCCCTTTCGCCAACCGTTCTTCAGGCGTTTCAACTCCATGGTCCATGGCGTTTCTTAATAAATGGACGAGAGGGTCACCGATTTCATCAATGACTGTACGATCAAGTTCCGTTTCAGCTCCGATGATTTCCAAATCGACTTTCTTGTTTAAATCCCTTGCTAATTGACGAACCATTTTAGGAAAACGATTGAATACCGTTTCCACGGGAACCATCCGCATATTCAATACGATTGTTTGTAAATCACTTGTTATACGGGACATTCTTTCAACTGTTTCATGCAATTCTTGATTATCCAAATCACTAGAAATTTGATCAAGCCTGCCTCTATCGATTACAAGTTCCTCGAATAAATTCATTAATATATCAAGCCGCTCAATGTTCACCCGAATGGTCTTGCTTGATGCCGGCTTAAAGGATGCCTGTTTTTTCTTCTCATTATTATCAGTTGGGAGCTTTGCATTGGTTGTCTCTTGTTCCTGAACTTCAGCAACTTTATCCTCTTTAGCATTGGCGGTATGTCGCAAGCCTTCAAAATCAATGTCATTTATAACAACGTGACCCACTTCTGAAACCTTCATGATTTTTTTCTTTATCTCTTCACTCGATTCTTTTGATACCATCGTGACTGTAAATTGCTGATCGAACTGCTCTTCTTCCAAAACTTCAACAGGTGGGTGTGACTTGATTATTTCACCTGATTTTTCAAGCACCTCAAATACCATAAATACCCGGGCAGCTTTTAAAAGACAGTCTTCACGCAAAGCTATCGAAATTTCAAAGCTGTTGAAGCCTTGATCTTTGGACTGCTGAAGCACTGTCCATTCAAATTCATCATACTGTCCCGCAGTCATTTCCTCCTTTTCAAGAACGACAGAAGCTGCTGCAATCTCTGCACTGGATGAAGAAACCAGCGACTCTCCTTTTCCAATCAATTCCAGCTGCCGAACAACCCTCTTCACATCTCTCTTTCCATCTCCACCTTCAGCAATGGACATGACCATCGCTTCTAAATCATCAACCGCTAAAAATATCACATCAAACAATTCAGGTGTAAGGATGATTTGACTGTTTCGGATCGCATCCAAAACATTCTCCATTTTATGAGTTAAATTAGCTAAGTCCTCATATCCCATAGTTGCCGACATCCCTTTTAGGGTATGGGCTGAACGAAAGATTTCGTTCACAATCGAGAGGTCTTCCGGGTTCTTTTCGAGTACCAGCAACTGTTCGCTGCACGTTTGAAGATGTTCTTTACTTTCCTCTATAAATACCTCTAGATACTGGTTCATATCCATACAAACTCCACCTCCATATGTTAACAAAAGCTTATTATCGTTTTAGCTATTTTTTCTACATCCTCTATGCAATCTATTAAATTGGTTTTGATTGCCGCTTTCGGCATACCAAAAATGATTGATTTCTCCTGTGATTCGGCTATAGCTTTTAAAGGACCCCTTTGCTTCAGCTTAATAAGCCCCGCCGCCCCATCCATGCCCATCCCGGTCATGATAACGGCTATTTTCGCAAGATCCTTCATTTCACTTACCGATTCAAATAGCACATCAACCGACGGCCGATGTCCATTTCGCAATTCGGATTGATCCAAAAGGACTGCCAAGCTCATTCCGACTTTTTTCACTTTTAAGTGAAAACCTCCAGGTGCGATGTAGGCGACACCTTTTTGTATCAGTTCACCCTCTTCTGCTTCCTTCACTTTAATCTTGCATAATGAATTCAGGCGTGTTGCCAAAGATTTTGTAAAACCGGGGGGCATGTGCTGGACAATGAGTATGGACGCATCAATATCTAGTGGGAGTTCTGTCAAGACGGTCTGAAGCGCTTTTGGACCTCCAGTAGATGGACCAATGACTATTATCTTCCCGTTCCTATAGGACCATGTTTTATTATTTTTTTCTTTTTTTGTCGTTACTATTGAATCTATTTTACTATATTTTTCCCAAAATGATGGGCTTATCTCCATATTCAACGCATTTTTTTGTAGTTTGTGAACATTTGCCCTGCAGGCAGCCATAACTTTTTCAAGGAGTTCTGTCTTAATTTTATGTAAATCCAATGAAATGGCACCTGTTGGTTTAGCCATAAAGTCAAAGGCTCCACTGTCCATGGCAGCAAATGTATTTTCCGTTCCTTCTTTCGTTGTGCTCGATAACATGACTACAGCGGTTGGACATTCATTCATGATCCGGTTTAATGCTTCCAATCCGTCCATAACCGGCATTTCTACATCCAAAGTCACGACATCGGGTTTTAAAGCCTTTATTTTATCTAAAGCATCTCTTCCATTCCTGGCAGTCCCGATGACTTCAACTCTGCTATCTTCTGTTAAAAACTCTGAAATTAACTTTCTCATAAACGCAGAATCATCCACTATCAGCACTTTTACGATATCCATGAAAGGAGACCTACTTTCCAAGAAAATATCTCTTCATATTTCGGAGGAAATGGCTTCTTTGCAAAGTCAATTCTCCCCCAAATGAATGATTTGCATATCTCGACGCAATGTCCATAATAGCTTTGGAAACATCTGCTTCAGAATCGAAAAGAATGAAGGGCATTTGTTTGGTAACAGATTTTGATACTATTCCATCGTTTGGTAAGTACCCTAGAGCAACTGTTTCCAGACCCAAAAATTTCACTAGTGCATTTTGGAGCCGCTTAATCGCTTCTTTGCCGTCCTTACTCGTGAAAACCCTATTGCAAACAAGGAACAACGGAACCTCTTTATTTACTGAATTAATATATTTCATTGCGGAGTATGCATCCATAATAGAAGTAGGTTCAGTCGTCGTGATAACGACTAATTCATCCACACATAACATGAATTTCATAGAATCCTGAGTAATACCTGCTCCCATGTCAAATAAAATATAATCGTAGTTCGCCAACAATAAACTGAATTCTTCATTAAAACGGGTATACTTATCTTCATCAAGTGAAAAGAGATTCGTCAGTCCCGTTCCGCCGTTAATGATTGAAATATTCCCCGGTCCTGCTGTGATGATATCTTTTAAACTACAATCACTTTCAAAGAAATCAATAATACTGTAGGGGGAGTGTTCCCCAATCAAAATATCAATATTCCCCATACCAATATCCATGTCGAACAACAGGACCTTTTTCCCCCTCTGGGATAAGGCAATGGAAAAATTCAAGGAAAAGTTTGATTTTCCCACTCCTCCTTTACCGCTTAAAACGGCAATCGTCCTGGCCATTGATTGATTATGGCGGGCTTCCAATCTTCTTCGTAAGTTCTCAGCTTGATCTTTCATATTTTTTAGCCCCAAAAGCCATTTTCAATAGCTGTGATGATGTAGCTATTTCCATATCGTCTGGCACATTCTGTCCATCTGTTATATAAGCGGCTCCTACTTTATGAGAGTGTATAAAATTGAATATCGCCCCGAAAGTGGAGGTTTCGTCCGCTTTTGTAAAAATGACCTGTTTAATCGGTATGGTAGCAAACTGTCGATAAATATCTTCCATATCCTTTTGTTTTGAGGTTAATGACAACACTAAATAGGTTTCCATCTCATCTGTAAAATGAATAATTTCATTAAGATCCTTGACGTATTGCGGGTTACGGAAATTCCTCCCGGCCGTATCTATAAAAACATAATCATAATGGGAGAAACGTTCAGTCGCCCTTTTGAAATCCTCCAAATTATAAGCGACTTCGATCGGAACGTTCAAAATCTTCGCATATGTCTTAAGCTGATCTATTGCAGCAATCCTGTAAGTATCCGTCGTAATGAATGCCACCTTCTTATCATGCTTCAACATGGTTTCCGCAGCTACTTTTGCTAAGGTCGTTGTCTTTCCCACACCTGTTGGACCAACAATATTAATATATTTTTTTTGGAGCCCGGGTTTTCCGTTTTCAACCTTTTCCAAAATATCGAACATGGCTTCCTCCAACCAAACTTGAATCTCTTCATCCGTTGATTGTTGTTTGTAAACGAACCATTTCTCAAGTAGTACATCCATGATTTGCGACCGAAGTGATATATCTACTTCTTGCTCCATTAGGTAATCGTGGATTACCTGCAGTTTCCCCGGATATTCTCTATCAGGTGAATAGATTTGTATACTCTTGATCATATCTTTCAAACCTTCTATTTCTTTTAATAAATCGGCACTTTCCTTATTGCCCTCATTAATATGACTTGCCATTTTCGGCTTCGATGGCAACTTCTTCGATTTCTGTTTCACTATCGTTTCGATAGGCTGGGAAACCGGATCTATGGCTGCAATGACTTCAATACTCCTCTTTTTGAATAATCCTAGGAAACCGCCATTATACACAGCCTTTGAACTTAAGATGACCGCATCACTGCCTAGTTCCCCCCTTATTCGCTTCATCGCCTCGTTCATTGATGGTGCCAAATATTTTTTTACCTTCAATCGATATTCACCACCCCTACACTTTGTACTTCTACATTCGATTCTAGTTCATTGTATGAAAGAATCGGTACATTTGGAAAATAACGTTCAGTTAATTGCCTGGCATACATCCTTACCGCAGGAGAGCATAGTAAGATCGGTTGGTGATCCATTAACGTCAGCTCTTCCAATTTGGCTGCAATTGCCTCCAATATGGATTGCGATATAGTTGGATCCAATGATAAAAAGTTACCATGCTCGGTTTGCTGCACACCATCGGCAATGGTCTTTTCCACTTTCCCCGATAATGTTATGACTTTAATTCTATTTTCATCCGCAATAAAAGAATTCGTTATCTGTCTGGCTAAATTCTGCCTTACATATTCAGTCAGCAAATCTGTGTCAGTCGATAACTTTCCATAATCAGCAAGTGTTTCAAAAATGACCGGTAAGTTCCTTATAGAAACTTTTTCCTTCAATAATTTTGCCAATACCTTTTGAACATCACCTATAGACAAGGGATTCGGAGTGACTTCCTCTACTAGTATAGGTGAGGATTCATGGAGGTGATCGATTAATTGTTTCGTTTCCTGCCTGCCCAATAGTTCCTGTGCATTGGCCTTTATGACTTCCGTCATGTGTGTGGATACTACACTTGGCGGGTCTACTACCGTATAACCCATCATCTCCGCATGTTCTTTCATTTCATCCGTGATCCATTTGGCTGGTAAACCGAAGGATGGTTCTATCGTATCGATTCCTTCTATTGACTCATCCTCGTTCCCTGGACTCATGGCCAAGAAATGATTAAGGAGCAACTCCCCCTTTGCCATGACACTTCCTTTAATTTTCAGCCGATACTCATTAGGATTCAACTGAATGTTATCACGTATTCTGACGACAGGAATCACGAGCCCCAATTCAATTGCAAGCTGCCTGCGAATCATGACGACCCGGTCCAGCAGGTCCCCGCCTTGGTTGGCATCCGCAAGTGGAATCAAACCATATCCAAACTCAAATTCGATCGGGTCGACATTTAAAAGGTTAACGACGCTTTCTGGACTTTTCATTTCATCCGTTTCCAGCACTTCTTCCATTTCTTGTATTTCACTTTCGTCCTGCTGTGGTATCCTTGAAATCGTATAACCTCCAACGACTAATAAAGCAGCAATCGGCATGGTGAATAAGTCGGAAATGGGAGTGAATAATCCTAAAAGGAAAATGGTCGCTGCTGTCAGGTAAAGCATCTTAGGAAATTGAAATAACTGTTCAACAATATCCGCTCCGAGGTTTCCATTTGAGGCAGCCCGGGTTACGACGATTCCCGTAGCTGTGGAAATCAATAAGGCAGGTATCTGACTTACGATACCGTCACCAACCGATAACATAGAAAAATGTACGGCGGACTCTCCAAAACTCATGTCCAATTGCATGATGCCAATGATCATACCAAAAATCAAGTTAATGATGACAATGATGATTCCTGCTATGGCGTCACCTTTAACAAACTTACTCGCTCCATCCATGGATCCATAAAAGTCTGCTTCGTTACTTATTTTTTCCCTTCTGGCACGTGCTTCGTTTTCGGAGATCATCCCAGCATTTAAATCTGCATCAATGGCCATCTGTTTCCCTGGCATCGCATCCAGCGTAAATCTTGCGGCAACCTCCGAGACCCGTTCGGATCCTTTCGTGATGACGATGAAATTGATGATGACCAAAATGATGAATACAACTAATCCAACAATCACGTTTCCTCCGACTACAAACGAACCAAAGGTTTCTACAACTCCACCAGCATCACCATAGGTCAAAATGGCACGGGTCGTCGAAACGTTCAACCCCAGCCTGAACAATGTAAATAAAAGGAGCAAGGAAGGAAAGATTGAAAATTCGAGAGGTTCTTTCATATTCATCGTAGTCAATAGAACCAGCAGCGCAAGAGAGATATTTAAAAGGAGTAAAATACTTAACAACCAGGTTGGCAATGGAATGATCAACATGGCAACGATCATAATGACGCTCGAAATAACAACTAAATCTCTTGCTCGCATGTTTTTTCTCTCCTAACTAGCGGGTTACCCTGTTACTTCTTTACAGTTTACCTTTGGTTTTATATACAAAGGCTAATATTTCAGCGACCGCCTTAAAGAACTCCTCAGGTATCGCTTGACCTAATTCAGTTTGATCATATAAAGACCTGGCCAAAGGCCGATTTTCTACCATGATCACATCATTTTCTTTAGCAATGAATTTAATTTTCTGAGCGACAAAATCAACGCCTTTTGCCACTACATACGGAGCCTCTGCCTTATCTTCATCATATTTTAGAGCAATTGCAAAATGCGTCGGGTTAGTGATGACGACATCCGCATTGGGAATTTCCTGCATCATTCTTTGAGCGGCCATCTGCCTTTGCTTTTGCTTAATCTTGGATTTGATAAGCGGGTCCCCTTCGGAATTTTTATATTCATCCTTAATATCCTGTTTGGACATACGGATGTTTTTTTCAAAGTCATATTTTTGATACAAATAGTCTAATAGAGCAATGAACAATAAAGCCACGGCAGCATAAAATCCTGCTTTAATCGTAATATCCGCCAATGTTGCCATCGCTGCTTCCAAAGAAATCTGTGATAACATCATAATCTCGCCCATGCGCTGCCATAGTACATAAAAGGCAACAAAACCAACAAAAGATATTTTGAGAATGGATTTTAATAATTCAACAATGGCCCGCATTGAAAAAATACGTTTGAACCCTTTAATGGGATCCAATTTTTCAAGTTTAAACTGAATGGATTCAGTCGAAAACAAAAAACCAATTTGCATGACATTAGCCAATACCCCAGCCACTATCGCGGCAGCAAAAACGGGTCCAAGGACGAGACCCATCTCCTTTAAAACCTCAATCATGATAATTTGTACATTCTCCTCGCTGAATCCAGTCAATGTAAAATGTTGCAGATATTCTTTCATTAGACCCAGCAAATGATTATACATGTACGGCCCCATCAGCAATAGCACTGAAAACACTGCAATTAAATTTACAGAGGTATTTACATCCTGACTCTTTGCCACCTGACCCTTTTTCTTCGAATCCTGACGTTTTTTTGGAGTCGCCTTTTCGGTCTTCTCACCAGCAAAAAACTGTAAATCCAGCTGAAACCTCTCCATATCAAACGCCTCCAATCAACTGCATTAGATGACGCATCGTCAAAAGCAAAAAATTGAAAAGTTGGGTGACAGCCGTCATCATCATCCCCATCACCAGTACTATAACCGCTAACCCGGCTATGATTTTCACTGGAATTCCGACCACGAACACATTTAATTGAGGGACTGTCCTAGCAAGGATTCCTAGCGTGACATCCACTAAGAAAATACTTCCCACTACTGGTATGGACATTTGAAAAGCAATCATGAAAGCTTTACTGAATGCTTTCGCCAAATATTCCATTAGTGTATGATCTCCGAATGTCACAAATAATTGGTCAATCGGGATGAACTGATAGCTATAAAAGATTCCATCCAAAAGCAAATGATGGCCGTTAGTACTCAATAGGAATAATAAGGCGATTGTATAAAGGTATTGTCCCATCAACGGGCTTTGAGCCCCAGTTTGGGGATCGATGACATTGGCAATTGAAAAGCCCATTTGAAAATCAATCAATCCACCAGCGATTTGAACGGCCGATAAAATCATATAGGCTGCAAACCCAATGAAAAGCCCAACAAGCGCTTCCTTTATGATTAATAAATAAAATGTGACATCCAAGTCCAGAACCGGGGCTTCAATGGCATAGTACATGATCCAGGCAAGGAAGATTCCTAGCCCCACTCGATGTTGTACCGGTATAGAACGGTAAGAAAAAATCGGCATGGCCACGAAAAACGTAGTGACCCTTACTACAATTAATAAAAAGGCGGGAAAGTGCAGAAATATTTCCTCCATGCCCTACCCTACAAATCGATTCAGATTACCGAATATTTCATTTGCGTATGATAATAGATGGCTCAGCATCCATGGAGCCAATATTATGAGTCCCAATAAGACTGCCACGATTTTTGGAACGAATGCCAAGGTTTGTTCCTGAATCTGTGTAGTCGCCTGAAAGATGCTTACTAATAGCCCTACAATAAGAGCAATTACCATCAATGGACCAGCGATAATTAAAACTGTATAAATTCCTTTTTCTGCTACATCAATAACAAACTCTGCACTCACTTTTTCTCACCTGCTTAAAAACTCTGTAATAATGACTTCACTACTAAATACCATCCGTCAACAAGAATGAAAAGGAGGATTTTAAATGGAAGGGAAATCATGACTGGCGGCAACATCATCATCCCCATCGACATCAGGACACTTGCAACGACCATATCAATAACCAAAAATGGAATGAAAATCATAAAACCTATTTGAAAAGCCGTTTTGATTTCACTGATTGCAAAAGCTGGTACAAAGGCAGTCAAGGGAATGTCCTGTATCGTTTCCGGTTTATCCATCTTGGCATACTCCAAGAATAACGCCAGATCCTTTTGCCTTGTATGGGCACTCATGAATTCCTTAAAAGGTATCGAGGCCTGTACATATGCCTCTTCTAAATCTATTTCCTCATTAAATAACGGGGTTAATGCCTTTTCATTCACCTCCTGAAAAGTCGGTGCCATTATGAAGAATGTCATGAAAAGAGCCAGGCCGACCAGCACCTGATTCGGCGGCATCTGCTGTGTAGCTAGCGATGTTCTCACAAAGCTCAGGACAATGATGATTCTTGTAAAACAGGTCATCAAAATCAATATGCTAGGGGCCAGTGATAAAACGGTCATTAGTAGAACAAGTTTGACGGAAGTAGAGACATTGGCGGGGTCACTGTTATTAAAAAACTCCATGAACTCATTCATTCATTGCCTCTTCCTTTCCTATCAAGCTCGTTCAACAGCTTCTTCCTGCTATCAGACATTTGATCGAGTTGATTTTTGAACTCTGCAGGGAAACTGGCGGTTTCGGATTCTCTTTTATTCAACCACTTATTTTTCAACTTCATTGCAAATTCCCCAGGCTGGATCATTTGATCGATCTTATCGTTGTAATCTCTCAAAAGCTGTTCATATTCCTCAGGATTATCTATTTCTTTCAAGAGTTGAATATTTTCGCCAACCCCAATCACCAATATTCGCCCGCCGACTTTAACAAGCTGGACAGAACGATTTGCACCAAGGCTCGTGCCGCCTAAATTCTCAACTGAATTTGCTTTTTGATACGATTTACTTTTTTTATTGATGAACTTTAAAAGGATATATAGAAGAGACACTACAAAAATAGTAGCAAATATCATCCTAAGAAACTCCCAAACGGTTATCCCAACTTTATCCGGATTCGAAGCCTGTTTGGTAGATTGCAAGTCTTTTGATTCACCCTTATCCACTTTTAAATCATCAGGCTTTTTATAAACATCCTTCACTGTTTTTTCAAGATCTTCCGCATAGGCCTGTATGGCCCCAGAGAAGAATACTGCAATCATCAGTGAGACCTGAAGCCATTTTTTAATAAAAAACAATATGAAGACACCCTCTTAACTTAATGCTTTATTTATGGCTTCCAATACCCGGTCTGCCTGGAATGGCTTCACGATAAAGTCTTTTGCGCCCGCCTGGATTGCATCAATGACCATGGCTTGTTGCCCCATCGCTGAACACATAATGACCTTAGCTTGAGGATTTACCTTTTTAATTTCCTTTAATGCAGTAATTCCATCCATTTCAGGCATGGTAATATCCATCGTTACAAGATCAGGAAGCGTTTCTTTATATTTGTCCACTGCTTGGGCTCCATCTGCTGCTTCCCCTACAATTTCAAAGCCATTTTTAGAAAGGATATCCTTTATCATCATTCTCATAAATGCTGCATCGTCCACAATTAAAATTCTATTAGCCATTATTTTCGTCCCCCAAATTATCTGATTTTATTTAATCGGTCACTTTGACTCATGATATCCGTAACACGTACGCCAAAGTTTTCATCAATCACCACAACCTCACCTTTTGCTATCAAGCGACTGTTTACCAGGATATCCACTGGCTCGCCGGCTAATTTATCCAATTCGATGATAGATCCGGAGGACAGCTCCAGAATATCCTTGACAGAGCGCTTCGTTCTCCCAAGCTCCACAGTTACCTGTAGAGGGATATCCATCAGCATGCTGAGATTTTTCGTTTCAGCCTCTTGAAGCTGAAAGGGCTGAAAACTAGTGAAACTAGCAGGCTGAACATTTACCGGCTGCCCTGTTGGTACGGATGAAACTCCAAAATGTTGCGGCATATTCGGTATTTGGTTCGTAGGGTGGGTTTGGTAACCGACTTGCCCAAAAGATTCATTTGCCGATTGATTAGACCCGGCGTCTTGGAATGGGGCCGGCTCCCGAGGTGGAATGTTCGTTACTGGATCACTTAGTACTTTTTCCATTTTCATATCGGTCGGTTCACTATCGCCCGTTCCATTCAATAATTCAGAGACTAACCCTTTAGCAAATTCTAAAGGCAACAATTGCATAATACTGGAATCAATTAAGTTACCGACACGGAGTCGGAACGAGATTTTTGCAAATAAATCTTCGTCCGGTATCGCATTTTCCCCTTCACCATTTAAAAAGTTAAGTAAATCTATGCTAGGAGGGGAAATATCCACTTTTTTACTGAAAATGGACGACATTGATGTAGCAGCAGAACCCATCATTTGGTTCATGGCTTCCTGGACTGCACTCAATTGAATTTCTCCCAGTATGTCAGAAGGATTCTCCCCATCACCGCCAAGCATCAAATCTGCAATGATTGCAGCATCGCTCTGCTTGATGACCAGCATATTAATACCTGAGAAACCCTCGGTATATTGCACTTGAATCGCTACATACGGATGCGGAAACTCTTCCACAATCTGTCCCCTTTCAATTAAGGTAACCGTCGGGGTGGTGATATCCACTTTCTGATTCAACAAAGTGGATAAGGCAGTGGCCGAACTTCCGAAAGAGATATTACCAATTTCCCCGAGGGCGTCGAGTTCCATAATTGATAAATAATCGTCAATCATATGAGACTTCATCTCATCTTCTATATCACTTGTACCTTTTAAAAGGGCATCTATTTCGTCCTGTGAAAGCATTTGATCACTTAC
>NZ_JBHZPE010000135.1:0-1002 GCF_042787985.1 Peribacillus sp. YIM B13481 | reverse complement strand
AAAAAAAGGTAGATTTCCTCAGAATAAACTGAGAAAAACTACCTCTATTGGCCCGAAGGGACTTTTTCAGTGCCCTCCCGACGCACGGGCTTTTTTCCATTCTATAATTCATTTGATGTTTGCACGATTGCATCCATTTCAGCTATCGGCTTTTTAGTCTGTTCAGCAAGTTTCCTGAGCTCATTCGAAACAGCCGCAAATCCATTACCATGTTCGCCTGCATGCGCTGCCTCGATGGCTTTAGTTCAATGATAGTAAATTTGTCTGGTCGGCTGTACAAGCTTAATAAACTCGGTAATGCTTAAGAAGGATTGGTTTAATATAACGGTTTTCATCAACATTTTTCATGAAAATAACAAGGTTGCCTGAAGTTTCACCTGTTCACTGCTTACATCCAATATACCCTCTGTCTCTTTTGCTTTTTGAAACCAGATTGCTTTTTTCGGCTTCGATTTATGAAAATCCCCATTTTCCCACTACCCCTGATCTTGTAAATCACTAAGATATTCCATCAAATCATACGAGCTTTATATCCATTCAATTGAAAATATACAGTTCATTCGAACCATAAAAAACCCTATTCTGCCTTCGATCCAATTCTATTGTCAAGGTATAAGGTACTAGAATTTTTCTTCATTAACTTCCCATCAAAAGAATAGTATGGATTTTGTTTGATGGAGAAATGGTCAAGTAAGGATTGAATAATTGGAGAACAGAGACTACACTGGAATTAACTAATAAAAATTGATTGGAGAAAGCGCCATGAAGCCATTGCAAATATCACCGGAAACCGCATTAAAGTTATCCAAGTCCCTAAACTTGCCTTTAGAGCAAATCATGCATATGCCTACACCCGTCTTGCTGAGAAAGCTTGCCGAGGCTGAAGCACAAGAAAATACAAAATAGCTGCAGGAATCTGCAGCTATCAGACTGTAGACAAACTCGATGAAAATCGAGTTTGTCTATTTTTTATGAGTTGTACAATTTGGCCGTTGATTTTCC
>NZ_JBHZPE010000016.1:0-91595 GCF_042787985.1 Peribacillus sp. YIM B13481 | reverse complement strand
AACTCTAATGAATATTTTGTCATAAAAAATAGCACCTCCAATTGTTAGATAGTGTCTAACAATTGGGGTGCAGTTCAATGGTGGTCTTTTCAATCTATGAAAATTGACATTATCATATTATCTAATTAGAGAAAAAATACCCTTGTTCAAAAAACGGGGCAAGTTAGTTCAACAAGCGTAGTGTTTACGGACTGTGCTAATGGCTTGCTCTTTTACATAGTCTTCAATTATAAAAGCCATAATAATAACATGATGAAAAGCTTAAAATACATAGCGATATTAATATGGATTAATTATTTGGGCTCCAGTAACTTTTACTGGTGTTTATATTGATTTTTTTGACAAATAAAAAGGGGCATCTGATGTTATAGAAAATATCCTTACTTTACTTATTTTTTTCTTTATTACTTAAGGGACTGGAAAGGTTTTGTGGTTCGTATGCCACTTATGATGATGAAGCGTCGTCCGAAGATGATGCATACGAAAGATTCCACACGTAATAGCTCCTTATGAAAGGAAGTGAACCAGCGATGATAATCAGTCCCAAAGACCGCATTACGACTTCGCAAGCAGCAGTTATCGTTCTCAATTTTATAATTGGAACAGGAATTTTCACCTTGTCCCGAACATCTGTGGAGAAGGTAAAAACACCAGATGTATGGATAACCGTTATTTTAGGTGGTTTGATCGCAATGCTGGCAGGAGTTATCATTGTCAAATTAGGCCAGCAGTTTCCTGAAAAAACCTTTTATCAATATAGCCAAGAAATAGTAGGAAAATGGGGGGGATGGTTACTTAGTCTCCTCCTTGTAGGTTATTTTATTACACTTTGTGGGTATCAGGCGCGTGCATTGGCCGACGTAACAAGCGTGTTTTTGCTGGAAGGCACCCCCCACTGGGCCATCATCCTGCCATTTATGTGGATAGGTCTCTATTTTATCAGAGGAGGTATCAATCCGATCGCACGTCTGTGTGAAATTATATTGCCTATTACAGTCATCATTTTTTTTCTGGTTACCTTACTGAGCTTTAAAATATTTGAGCTGAATAATCTACGCCCGGTACTAGGATTGGGAATTAAACCTTTACTAAAGGGAATAGAGACAACTTCTCTCTCGTATACAGGTTTTGAAATCATGTTTCTCCTTGTGGCGTTTATGAAACAGCCAAATAAAGCCGTAAAAGCAGTTCTGTTTGGAATAAGCATTCCCTTGATCTTTTACTTGATGACAGTCGTGATGGTCATAGGAGGGTTATCCGTCGATGGAGTGGTAACGAGAACATGGCCGACAATGGACCTCATACGTAGTTTTGAAATAACCGGTTTGGTATTTGAACGGTATGATTCTTTGTTGCTCACGATATGGATTATGAAATTATTTACTAGCTTTACCATTGGTTACTATGCTGCTGCTTTGGGGCTGGCTCAACTCTTCAAAAAGAACATTCATTCATTTATGTATGGCTTGCTTCCTGTTATATACATCGTTTCCATGATCCCGAAAAATGTTAATGACGTATTTAATCTGGGGGATATGATCGGAAAAGTCGCGTTGTTTTTGATTGGTATAATGCCACTTCTGCTACTCATTATCTCGAGATTGAAGGGGGGGAAAAAGCATGCTGCCCAGTCGTAACATGTACGGTTTATCTCGATTTCGCTGCTAGTTCTTTTGCTTCTGTCTCTTACGGGATGCTGGAGCAGTCATGAAATTGAAGATATGAACTTGATCGTAGGTGCGGCAAAAGATATAGGAGAAGAATCAACAGATAGAGGCGAATATCAAAAAAGCACTCCCCTAACATTAACCTGGCAAATTATTAATCCAAAAGCAGTGGGTTAGACTATAATTATGAATAATCACTGCTGCGAGGTTATGAAAGACCAAGTTAATATTAATTGCATGATTCACGCTAACCCATTTGATTGTCCAGACATTTTGATTAATTATAATAAAAGGTTTGATGAATATGGGTTACTAATCCACGATGGAGGTAGCTCAAGTATAGAGATAACCTATTGTCCCTGGTGTGGCACGAAATTACCTGATTTTAAAAGAGATTTATGGTTGGAAATCCTTGAACAATTAGGATTTGATGACGCTGTTGAGCAATCGATTCCAGAGGAATTTGAAACAGATAAATGGTATAAAAATAGTAAATGAGCAGAAGTTTCACTAGCTTGTTGAGAGATACTTTGGGTGCATTTTTCTTATGATTTGTGAAGGATTGTACTTAAACTAACGGGTGCTTTACTTCAATAAGGAAGGTTGCTTCGGCAGCCTTTTTCTTATGGCATTAACGGGGCAGGATTGTTGAACAAGAAGATCTACGTAATTATAGAACTTTGGAAGGGAATTACTGGGATGTAATGTTAAACTTTTTAAAAAGATATTGAAAGGACTGGACTCAGAATTTGTTTTTGGGAAGATGATAATTACCAATATGAATATCCAGATGAAGACGTTGCAAATAAAATTTCATTTAGAGAGTCACAACAAAACTGAACGAAAGTAGCATTACTCTTATGTCTCATAGGTGTAATCTCATATTTTCTATAAGTAATACGTTGTTCTCCAACTAAAATGTCACTGAAGATAGGAACTGTCTTTAAGACAGTCTTTTCTTTATAAAACTAAAGGGATAGGATAGTTGCATAAGATTTTTTTTACTTTATAATTAGTACCAGGTAATAATATCAAGTGGTGAAATTGATATAATTCATACAACGAGGTGGTTACTCTGTGATTAAATCTAAAGCACGTATTACTGCGATAGGTTCTTATGTTCCAGAAAAAAGGTTAACAAATAAAGACTTAGAAAAAATGATTGAAACCAATGATGAATGGATTGTTAAACGTACTGGAATTAAAGAACGAAGAATATCACATGAAGAAGAGTTTACTAGTGATATAAGTTATAAAGCTGTAAAGGATTTAATGGAACGGTATGATAAATCAGTCGAAGATGTTGATATGATTATTGTCTGTACCTTTTCACCTGATTTCAACACACCAAGTGTAGCTTCTTTAGTCCAAGCAAAGCTAGGTATTAAGAATACTGGAGCTATTGATTTAAACGCTGCTTGTGCAGGATTTACTTATGGGTTGCATGTAGCTAATGGATTAGTAACATCTGGTTTAAACAAGAAAGTCCTTGTTATTGGAGCTGATACTCTATCTAAAATTATGGACTATGAAGACCGAGCCACTTGTATTTTATTTGGAGATGGTGGAGGAGCAGTTCTTGTAGAATATGATGAACAACAACCAAGTTTTATTTCTTCACATTTATATTCGGAAGGAGCAGGCGGAAAACATTTATATAGTACAAACCTATCGGCACGTATAAATGGTGAAGACTTAAATAATAGTGGTAACCTTGTACAAAATGGACGTGAGGTTTATAAATGGGCTGTTACTACTGTTCCAAAAGGAATGCAAACTGTGATGAAAAATACTGAATTCCATTTGAATGATGTTGATTGGTTTGTTCCGCATAGTGCAAATTTAAGAATGATTGAGTCAATATGTGATAGAAGTGGTTTTCCAATTGAGCGTACATTATATAGCTTAGTGGAGTATGGAAATACTTCCTCAGCATCAATACCATTAGCTTTAGATAAAGGAGTAAGTGAAGGAAAGCTCAGTAATGGTGAGAAGATTTTATTATATGGTTTCGGTGGTGGATTAGCACAAGCAGGATTGCTTATCAATTGGACCCTATAACGTCTTTTTCTTAAACCAACAGGTGCCTTAGCTAGATCGGAGCTGTCTTTAAGGCAGCTTTTTTTTATGCAACTATCGGGGCAGGATAGTTGAACAAGAAAAATAAAAAGTATTCTATATTAAATGGTTTTTATCTTTAGCATAATTTGGTGATGTACTAGAGTGTGATAATATCCGGTCTAATACTTTTTCAGTAAATGGCATAAAGTAATTAAGTATTAGCCCCCCTAAACAAACGGTTAATAAGGTTCCAACGCCAATTGGTCCATTTGAAATCATTGCCATTATCAAGAATACGAGGTAAATGAATGTTCTCGAAAAAAATATATTTGTGCTAGTTAATTCTTGTATGATTAATGTTAATCGGTCAACTGGAATCGGTGCAAAATTTGTGTTTAAATATGTTGCAGTTCCTAATCCTATAACAACTAAGCCGATTCCAAAACAAACAACTTTGCTGTACCATAGTTCAGGTCTTATCAAATTGTGCAATAAAAAAAGCCACATATCAATACCTATACCCGTTATAAATGCTGTTAACAACCCCAAAACTTCTGGTCTTTGTCTTTTTAAAAATGAATTACAACCTATCAATATTAAAGCTATTATTATTTCCCAGCTTCCCACAGTAAGCCCCACATTTATGGACAGTCCTACTAAAAGTGCATCAAAAGGTGAAGTTCCAAGGTCTGATTGTATAGTGAAAGAAATACCAAGGGTTAATATTAAAATTCCTAATACATAAAAAATATATTTCAATTTACTCGACCCCTTTATCATTATTTTTTTGTTGCAAATGCAACGAATTTAAGTTAAATTTAATATATATCCTTTTTATTGCATTTGCAACAAAAATACGTACTAAGGAGTTAATTATGAAGGAAATTCTTCGTGAAATTGGAATGATAGCAAGGGCATTAGATTCTATAAGTAATATAGAATTTAAAGAATATGACCTTACAAAAGGGCAGTATTTGTACCTTGTACGGATATGTGAAAATCCAGGAATCATTCAAGAAAAGTTAGCTGAAATGATAAAAGTAGATCGAACAACAGCAGCTCGTGCTATAAAAAAACTTGAAATTAATGGATTTATTGAAAAGAAAGAAGATAAACATAACAAAAAAATTAAAAAACTCTTTCCAACAGAGAAAGGGAAAAATGTTTATCCTTTTATAAAAAGAGAAAATGATTATTCCAATATTGTTGCATTAGCGGGATTTTCCGAAAGAGAAGTAGAAACCACTTTCAATCTTCTTCAAAGGGTAAGAAAAAATATAGAAAAAGACTGGGGATTTGTAAAAAAGGGAAACAAGAGAAATTACTAATTATATAAAGGAGCGATATATTTAAATGACTATTAATACAAAAAAGTGTACCCTTGAAGATTCACGCAAACTTCAAGAAATTAGTTATGAAACGTTTAATGAGACATTTAAGCATCAGAACACACCCGAAAATATGAATGCCTATTTGGAAAAGGCATTTAACTTAAAACAATTAGAAAAAGAATTATCCAATATTTCTTCGCAATTCTTTTTTGTTTATTTTAATAATGAAGTCGCTGGATATTTAAAGATCAATACCAATGATGCTCAGTCTGAAGAAATGGGTGCTGAATCACTTGAAATTGAGAGGATTTATATAAAGGACAAATTTCAAAAACTTGGGCTTGGTAAATGTCTGCAAAATAAAGCAATGGAAATTGCGATGGAACATAACAAAAAGAAAATTTGGCTAGGCGTATGGGAGAAAAATGAAAATGCTATTGCCTTTTACAAGAAACTGGGGTTTGTTCAAACTGGAGCCCACTCTTTTTATATGGGTGATGAAGAACAAATGGACTTTATAATGACCAAAACACTACTATAACTTTTTTTGAAAGGTCATAATTAAGGGGTATTTTTTTTAATGAAGTAGAGTGAGGTAGGATAATTATAGATGAGGTTCTCGAGGATAGACATTTAGTAAAAGTTGCTATGATTGTGTTTAATAATTTTTACGAATCAATTGTCTGTTTAAAAGTTTATATCAGGTGGAAAGGAGATTTTTTATGTATATCCCTAAGCAATTTGAAATAAAAGAATTAGCAGTAGCCTACGATGTAATACAGGAGAATGGTTTTGCGACATTGTGTTCAATGCATGAAGGCTTGCCTTTTGCTACACATTTACCACTGCTGTTGAATAAGGAGAAAAACTATTTGTATGGTCATTTTGCTCGTCCGAACCATCAATGGAAAGATATTAAAAATCAAACAGTCTTAGCAGTTTTTCATGGTCCTCACTGTTATATCTCCTCCTCTTGGTATGAGACCAATCAAGCAGTACCAACATGGAATTATGTGACTGTTCATGTATACGGCGAAGCCGAACTTATTGAGGATGAACAGGAGTTAACGGATTCCTTGCAGGACATGGTATTGAAGTATGAAGCCCCTGATAGTTCATACAAATTGCAAGATTTAGACGCTGACTTTCTCGCTGGGATGAACAAAGGAATTCAAGGCTTTAAAATAAAAATCAACAAGATAGAGGGGAAAGCGAAATTAAGTCAAAACCATTCCTTACATCGACAAGAGCTGATTATTAATCAGCTGGAAGAAATCCAAAATACAGATGAGCAAAAAATTTCCTCTTTAATGAAGGCAAACCTAAAAAAATAACGTTGAATGTTGCTGCACTAACGGGAGTGTTGATCCAAAAAGGATTAACACTCCTTTTGTTGGACTTCTTTTACAACGGAGCAGATTTCAATACTAACTGTAATTAGCAGCTGCATTTTTTTACTATCGGGTTAATGGAAAATAAATTGGATCCTTTTTTAAATAATCTAGTCAAAATCTTAACAGATTTTTAAATGTTAAGCAGTATGAATATTTTTAAAAGGATATGCATGTGCTGGGTTAATTTAATAATTATTATCTAAAATATAACAAAAAATCACGGTCCCTTTATACGGATATAAAATTCCAGAGTTATTCTTAATTTACATCTAGAGGGAGGGATCGGAAGTTGTCAAAGTTTCAGGCCATAACTTCTTTGTTCATCTTGGTATTTATCATCATTCTCGTAACTTATAAAATCACAGCATTATCATCCAAACATTCCACAACGAATCATTCCACATCCAACCGCCACATTCAAGTTCAATTGTTAGACGTTAATGATTTTCACGGCCAACTAAACAAATATCAAATGGTTTCAGGAACCATGGCAGGGGGTGCTGAATACCTGGCTGCCTATTTAAAAAAGTATATAAAAGAAAACCCAAATACACTACTTGTTCATTCTGGTGATATGGTAGGAGGAAGTCCTCCAATCTCTTCTCGATGAACCCACGATTGAATTTTTAAATCTCCTGCACTTTGATATCGGGACACCTGGAAATCATGAATTAGACCAAGGCGTAAATGAGATGAAACGTCTTATTTATGGAGGATTCAATAAAAAACAGGTTATTTTCAAGGTGCCAATACTTCTTACAGTTCTGCAAATATCATCGATACAAAATCGGGTACTCCCTTGTTACCACCGTATGTTATTAAACAAATTGACGGAATAAATATTGGCTTTATAGGTGTCGTCACAAAAGAGACTAACCTGTATGTGGCGCCTGAAAATCGAAAGGAAGTAGAAAGTACGGATGAAGTTACAGCTATTAACCGAACCGTTAAGCTTTTAAAGGAAAAAGGGATCAAAGTAATTGTTGTACTGGCACATGATTCAGCTAAATCAGATCAGTCAGGAGCAAATTCCAGTGGAGCTATAGATGGCTCCAAAAATCGATGATGAGGTCGATGTCATTTTTACCGGTCACAGCCATGAATATGCCAATACCGTTGTAGCCGGTAAACTGATCGTTCAAGCTTATTCTAATGGGAAAGCCTTTTCTCAAGTAAATCTTGAAATTGACCCACCTACTAAAAATATTGTTAAGAAACCTCAAGATTGGTTTATAGAGTGGGTAGAGCAATTAAACGAGAAATAAAAGGTAACTACTTATTCAGATAACAAGTGCTTTACTTCAAATAAGGGAGCTGCCTTGGCAGCTCGTTTTCTTATGGATAAACGGGCAGTTTAGTTGCATAAGAATAGACTCCAGAGGATTAGAGTCGATCACCCTCTTTTCACTGTTTCAGATAAAAAAGTTACTATTTGAAAGCACGCAACCAAATTTATAGTAATAATATTTAATGAATTAGAAAAAAATAGAGGAAAGGAGGGATTGCGAATGTCTATGAAAAAGTGGGTAACAGGATTGGGCGTTGTGCTTGCAATTGTTGTAGTTGTGGCAACATTAGGCTCACTCGGCGTATTTGCCGAATCCGGTGTTATAAATCAGCCTATGGAGACGGGGAAATCGATTGAGGTCGAGTTGAACGATGATTTCTTTAATCCGAAAGTCATCACTATTCCGAATGGAACAGCCACAGCGTTGATATTGAAAAACAAAGGCAGTAAAGAGCACACCTTCACACTGGAAAAGCTCGGAATTGACGTTGAGCTCCAGCCAGGTGAAGAAAAAAACATTACCGTGAATCCGAAACAGTCCGGTACATATGAACTGATATGTCGGTACCATTTCGAGAAAGGAATGGTTGGGAAAGTAATAGTCGAATAAAATGCAGGGCCAATAAGGCCTTGTTTTTTTATAGGCAAGGCTTGTATTATCGATTAAGTTTTAGAGAGATTTTTATTAAGCTTGTTTTTCATTACAGAGGATATTGATGCTTGAATAATAATTGTTCCACCTCTAATAAATGGTTCATTAGTGAGCTTTGGTGATCAGCTCTTTTCTTATGGAGCTAACAGGAGCAGTATAGTTTGAACAAGATATAAAAATAGTTTTCATTTCAAAATAGATTCATATCCGTTTCGGATCTATTCATTGATTCATATTCTATTAATATTAGGGAGGGGATGAATAGATGGCATCTAATGATGAATTAATTTGTCAAAAGTTTGCTAGAATTATCGGTGGACAAGAAGGTTTTGCGGGTGGGAAATGTGTAACAACCATAAACCGAAATGAAATAAAAGCAAAAATTTTAGGAAAACGTTTTAGAGTAACCTCTTCTTTCTCATTTGAATCAAGAGATAATCAGACTGGACGAGCATTGTGCCTAGGTAGGGTTGCACTCTTGCAAAAAGAAGTCAAGAATTTTGTTGCTTTGATTCTTAAACAAGGAATAATAGTTTCATCCATACACAATGAGTGGCTATTTGATAATCCGAATTTGATTTACGTTAATATCGAAGCTGTTGATGATCCATTAGTTTTTGCAAAGAAAGTTAGAAAAGCGCTAAGGAACTAACGGATTTCCCACTAGTTTGATTTTTGATGAACATAATACACGGTGAAAACCCGGTTTTGTTGAACTGACATGTGCGTTAGCTGAAGATTGGAGCTGTCTTAAAGGCGGCTTTTTCTTATAGAACTAAAGGGGGGTTCGTTCAACAAGCTTAGTGTATTCATATTGTGCGAAAATGGTCTGGAGATGACTCTGCAGTCTTTTCTGCATGAAAACAGACTGTTTTATATACCCATTTATATGGTTTAGTGCCATACTAAGTACAAAAGGGGAACTTTTAACAAACGGTTGGAGTTAAGGAATTATTTTACAATTCTTATAGTTTTGATTAATATTCAAGTATTGAATAAAACACTTGAATAGATAGAGGGTGATTTTACATGTTTGATGATCGATATTTAAAGGATTTATTGTATCAAGAGTTCGCAAGAATAGGTAAAAGTCTTTCTAGTCCAAAACGGTTGGAAATTCTTGATATTTTATCTCATGGTCCAAAGTCGGTGGAGGCATTATCTAAAGCTACTAATATGTCTGTGGCGAATGTATCTCAACATTTACAAACCCTTGCTAATTCTAGATTGGTAAAGTTTCAGAAGAAAGGGAACTACGTCATTTACGAACTAGCAGATGCAGCCATTTCGGATTTTTTAACTTCCTTGCATACATTAGCAGAAAAACAGTTTGTACAGGTTCAACAAATTAAGCAAGAGTTCTTAAATGCCAATCTTGGCACGGATGGGGTTTCACTTTCAGAACTTAAAGAACGGATGGATAAAGGTGAAGCTATTTTGTTGGATGTAAGACCTATGGAGGAGTATGAAGAAGCTCATATTCCTGGTGCAGTTTCTATGCCAATTGAAGAGTTAAGCGAGAAACTCTCAACTTTACCAACCAATTGTGATGTGATTGCTTATTGTCGTGGTTGTTACTGTTTAATGTCAGTGGAAGCTGTTGAACTTTTAAGATCCAAAGGTTTTAATGCATTTCGTCTAGAGGAAGGTGTACATGATTGGAAATTACAGAATGATAAATGAGGTATTAACAAATGTCTAATAAAGCATATCAATTGAACCAGAGTTATGTAGATTCTCAAGAAAAACAAAAAATGTTATACAAACGCACATTAATTATTATAAGTATTTCACAAATTTTTGGTGGTGCTGGGTTAGCGGCTGGAATTACGGTGGGGGCACTTCTTGCACAACAAATGCTTGGCACTGATGCATTTGCTGGACTTCCTTCGGGTTTATTTACTTTAGGGTCTGCAGGGGCTGCTTTAATCGTAGGGAGACTTTCTCAACGTTACGGTCGTCGTACAGGTCTAACAGCAGGTTTTATGATAGGTGGACTTGGAGCAATAGGAGTCATAACTGCAGCTATAATAAATAGTGTTTTCCTTTTATTTGCTTCCCTGCTTATTTATGGTGCAGGAACAGCGACAAATTTACAAGCTCGTTACGCTGGTACGGACTTAGCGAACAATAAACAACGAGCTACTGCTATTAGTATTACAATGGTGTTTACAACATTTGGTGCAGTTGCAGGTCCGAATTTAGTGAATGTAATGGGGGATTTTGCTACATCTATTGGCATTCCATCACTTGCTGGTCCTTTCATTTTATCAGCAGCAGCATTTATCCTGGCAGGTCTTGTACTTTTCGTCATGCTTCGCCCAGACCCATTAGTTATCGCAAGAACGATAGAAGCTTCCAACCAAGATAGTGATCGAATAGGACATTCGGCTGATACTGAACAAATAGCAAACAAAAGAGGTATTATTGTTGGTGCGACAGTTATGGTTCTTACTCAAATCGTAATGGTGGCTATTATGACAATGACACCAGTTCATATGAGACATCATGGACATAACTTGGGTGAAATAGGTCTTGTTATTGGTTTTCATATAGGGGCAATGTATCTCCCTTCACTGGTTACAGGTGTCCTTGTTGATAAGTTTGGTCGTACTGCTATGGCTATTGCCTCTGGAGCTACGTTGCTTCTGGCAGGTTTAATATCAGCGATTGCACCAGGTGATTCTATGATTCTCCTAGTAATTGCTCTTTCTTTACTTGGATTAGGATGGAATTTTGGTTTAATAAGTGGGACTGCTCTTATTGTTGATTCAACTGAAACTTCAACTCGGGCTAAAACTCAAGGTACAGTGGATGTTTTAATTGCATTATCAGGAGCTTCTGGTGGAGCCTTATCTGGAATGATTGTGGCTGGTTCAAGTTATACAACATTATCATTTATTGGAGGGTTATTATCTATATTATTGATTCCAGTGGTTATCTGGTCTCGAGGAAGTAAAAAATAAAAAAACCAATTTCACTACGAAATCAGTTTTTTTTCTTGAAACTAACAGGTGCGCTAGCTTAAAATCGGAGCTGTCTTTAAGGCAGCTTTTTGTGCGACAGGCAGTCGTATGGGGGTGCTGACACAATCAGTGTCCCTCATTTACTTTATTCGACAGAGACGTCATTTCGATGAAACGACGGGCAAAAGAATGAAGCAATTGAATCCCAGATAGTGAAATTCCATTCCCAAGGTTATGCTGCTTTCTTTTGTTTTTGGTCTAAGCGATAACTTAGGAAAGTGAGAAGACTTGCACAGATAGCAACCAGCCCACCGACCAATGACACACTCATCAAATTTCCCTGATGGTAAACAATTCCCCCTAATGCGGAACCAAAGGCGATACCGACATTGCTTGCCACTGGCATCAGTGAAGCAGCTAGTCCTGTAGCTTTTGGTTGATAAATACCGGCAAGGTCTATCAAATAAAGCTGAGTAGATGTTGTTAAAAGGATGGCCATTAATGACATCAAGCCAATGTTAACCAATCCAAAGATAAAATTATTTGTCGTCCAATATAAACTGATCAGAACAATTGCTTGCACGAGGAAAACAAACCGGAGGCGCCCGATAGCATTGTAGCTGGCAATTTTACCAGCGAGTATGTTGCTGAAAATGGAAATGAATCCATAGCCAAACAAAATCAAACTGATTGAACTACTTGGTGCTTCCATTACTTTCAGGATCGGAACAAGATACGTATAAACGGCATACGTAGCCCCAAATCCAAGAGATGGAATGAAAAAAGCCATTAAGATTCGTGGGTGTGTTAACAAAGAAAATTGCTCGCGCATCGAACTGCGAAATGGGCTGTGCATAGTAGGCAAAATGAAGAAAGATGCCAAAAATGCAATTCCACCGAGAAAAGTCGTTAACAGGAAGGTTGCATTCCAGTCGTACATTTCGGCGATGACCGTGCCTATTGGTACTCCAATCACGTTTGCAAGAGTAAAACCACCGAAAACGAATGATATAGCAAGTCCACGTTTTACGATCGGCATGGCTTCACTTGCAACAATCATGGCAAGAGAAATTAAAACTCCTGTTACAATCGCAGTCATCATCCGAAGTGCAAGGAGCATGATGTAGCTTGTCGAAATCACGCACAAAGCATTCAGGATGATGAACGAACCTATCAAAAACAACATCCATTTACGCTTTGGAAAATGACTTGTTGCCGACATTACGAGTGGTGTGGCAATGGCAAACGTAATCGCAAACGCAGAAACGAGTGTGCCTGCTTTTGCATTTGTAATATGGAGACTCGAGGAAATATCGGTTAAGATCCCGATGATAACAAATTCGCTTGTCCCGAGAACAAATGTTAATAAAGTAAGTGTTAAGATGAGTAACCAATGTCGCTTGGATAATTTTGTAGCGTGCATAAATACCTCTTTTCTTAGATGAATGTAAATGTGTCACAGGGTAGATAAACAATCTAATTATCATACCATAAAACATTTTCACGAGGAAAACCCTTGCTTAGTTATCGTTGATTACTTCTATAAAAATTAAATAACGTTAAAAGTACATTTTATAGAAACATCATCAAATGAAACTCAAACCTGATTCATTACTTTAAAAGAAATGAACTAAATAGCAAAGCGTACTTATTTCAAGATACTTTTTGTCGTGTAAACTTATTTTGGGGATTTTCATATATAGGAGATAGATGGAGTTTTGGAAAAGGCCAGTAAAGGTTTTCTGAAAGAACAGAGGGCCTTTATCTGTATCTGAACAGTCATTGTGTGGAGAATTAATGAGGTATTTTACAATAGAAATAAGTAAAACTGAGTTTTCTGCCTATCATGTTGACGATTTTCAGGATCCTTTGGAGCACCTTTTTCAATCTGAGGGAGTTCAACAAGGATATCAATGCCTGGATGTATAATTATATCTTTATAAGAAGTGAGAGTTATTTTTGGATTTTGAACCAATAGATTTAAAAAGCATCGGAATTATGTGATTCCTTTTCGAAGAGATTCTTTCATTATTAGTTTTGGCAGATAAAGACTTCGGAAACGAAGATGAATATCTTGGTTGGCTTGAAAAACAAATTGATTTATCCCCTGAAGAATTTGTATTAGTGATAGAAAACAGAACACCCATTGGTCAACTTTAACACTGTGAAGTGCATAACATTTGTAAAATCTGTTTTTGGGAAGTTGATAATTACGGCTGGAGGTCTTTGAAATTAATAAAAGGGTAAGAGTGATTATTGGATTAATAAGTTGCCCTGTTTTATGCATTTTGGGAGTGAATGGTTTAATAGTTGAGTATCCAGAATCAGGTCCATTATTTATTCCGATAATATTTGCGGTTGGTGTTTTTATTGGACTTATTGGTAACATTATAGAACTTAAAAAAATGAATGTTTCTTGAACTAAAAGGTGCTTTGCTTTTCAGAAAAGTGCTTTAACGGAATGAGAATGTTGAAATGCCTGTAAGAGATTATTATTAAGATTGCCGGCAATGAAGTGGATTATGAAAAAAGTTGTGCATAAAGTGTGGACAAGAGAATGCGGAAAATGAGGGGAAACCCAAACGCATAAGCCTTTCCCTTATTTTTGTGCATAACTTTTTTTATTTTAGAGTAGAAAGAAAACGGACATTAGATAAGATTTTTTTATTTATATCCGAAATCTAGTAAAGCTTCAATTGGGCAAACATCAGAAAAAAGAAACCTATGCAGTCAACACTTGCATAGGTTTCTTCCCTATTTACTGCCCATAACTAATCAGGTTCGTCATGATTCGATATCCGCCTGGAACCTGACCTTGAATTTGTCTGTATAGGACAAGGTTCGTGTAAAGGTAGGTGCCTTTACCGTATTTTGCCATAAGGATTCCGCCATCAAATGGTGCTTCATTCGGATCAGCCATGGAAATGAACGTTTCAAATCGATCATCCCATTTCATTGGGAAGTACAATCCTCTTTCTTGAACCCAATTGTTCCAGTCGTCCGATGTTATTTTATTTGGATAATTAAAAAGCGCTGATTCTGGTTTCAAGACGTTTACCGCGGCATTTTCATCTGTTACCCGCCAGCGAATGGAAGGATTCCCGAGGGTAAGTGGATATGGGGCAGTCTTCAGGGCATCCCATCCATCACCAGGTTTATGGTATTGAACGACGAGATGACCGCCATTTTCCACATATTCAAGTAAGCGAGCGTTATTTGCCTTCAAATCTTCCCTGGATAGATAGGCACGTATGCCTGTAACGATCGTGTCGTATTGGCTCAAATCACCTTCTGCTAAATCAGCTGCTGTTAACTTTGTAATGTTAAGGCCTGCATTGCTTAAGTAATCTGCCACTTTATCAAATCCACTTTCAATGTAACCCACTTTTAATGAAGCCGGCATTAAAAGCTCAAATGCAACGGTGTTGATGGCTGCTGGGTATTGGTAATAGAATGTTCCGATATGGTCATAGGAAATTTCCTGGATGGTTGAATCAAAGGTTTTTCCATTGACAGTGGCAACTGCCTTAACCTGATATTCCCCATTTTGAATTGCCTTCGGTGGTGTGAGGGTGAACTTCACTTGTTTTTCTTCTGATTTTTCATTAAATGATACGGTGGCTTTTTTAGGATGAACTTCCCAATTTTCAGGGATTTTCAAAGCGACCTTTGCTGATGTCTTTCCCTCTGTATAATTTTTCAAGGTTACGGTCACTGGTATTTCTTCTTTTACATCTATTGTATTTACCACGATATCTTCAGGAGATAGGGTAAGGCCAACGTCAGGAAGGACAGCTATCGTTCCATCCAATTCTTCCTTTATGGCAGTTTTGGTGCTGCCGTATTTATAAGAAATATTGGTTGTAATGGTTGATTCATCATAAGCATGGTAATAAGCTGCATCTTCTGGGACTTTAACCTGGTAGGTTATTTTTGCTGATTCATTTGGTTTTAGATTGATTTCTTTAGATTTTGTTTTAGCTGTCCATCCTTTAGGCACGTTCAATGCAGCCGCGACTTTTTTCAATGTTTGTTTCCCGTTATTCTTCAAGGTTACGGTTACGTTCGTAATTTGGCCTTTTGTAAGAATCATTGAAGCAGCTTTAGCTTGAATATCCAGTCCTGAGGAGACATAACTTACGTTTTGCAATTGCTCATCTTTTAATGAGAGCTTATGAATCAAGTCGTTCTTCGTGGCAGGGCTTAGCTTTTCTTTTTTGATTTGCGCAATAATTGAACGAACATTGGAGAGCGCTGTTTGGGATGCTGAAAAAACACGTTTATCATTTGGATAAGCCGCAATAACGGCATCCAAATTTCGTTGTAAGTATTTAAATTCACCCTTTAACTTTGATGCTGAGTGAGGGAGTTTTTCAGCCCATTCTGTAAAATTATAAGGTACACCTGCAAAAAGGTCCGACTGTTTTTTTGTATCAACGGCACTTTGTTTCAAATCCAGATGGATCTGTCGAGGCGCTGCAGGAATATCAGAACCCATGCCTTGGCTTTTATGAAGATAGCGGGATTGTTCCCCAAGCTGTGGGTAAGTCATACCGTATATTGGATCATATTTTCCGATTTCAATCGAAGTGGTTGCTTGATCTGCGGAGGAAACAGGTAAATATAACTTTTTCACTTGCCATACAGATAGACCTTGTTTCAATTGTTGTGGAAAAACAGTTGGATCAGCGGCATCCTTAAAGGCACGTTCACTTAAGATTGTCATTGTTCGATGATGTCCATGCTGGGTATCATCATTTTGGAAGGAAGGCATTAATATATCAGGCTGATACGTTCGAATAAAGCGGATAAGCCGTTCATACGTGAGTTCCTCACCCCACTTTTCTAATGTTTCCCCTGGTGTTTTAGAGAAGCCGAAATCATAAATGGGATCAGAGGTTGTTTCACTTAGATGATACGCCTTCACCCCAGTGATTTTTGCAGCTTCTATCATTTCCCTTGAACGGATGATTCCAAGAGCATTGTCCAGTTCATCCCCAATTTCATTTTGTCCCCCTTCACCCCGATTTGCAATCAGGCTGGATGTCTTCACACCTAATCCTCTCGATAGATAAGCGAGAAAGTCACTTCGTTCATCATCTGGATGGGCTCCGCTGTTTAAGAATGTCACGGTCGTCTCGAGTGGCTTGACTGCATTCCATAACTCAACGTTGGCTTTCTCCGTTTTTGCAGCGCTGCCTCCGAGCGGCAATGATGCAAGAACGAACCAAAGAGAAAGCAAAGATACCAGAGCTTTTTTCATTTTTCTTTGAACCTCCTTCAACTAAAATACCTAAACTTTTGTGAAGAAATTAATGTAGGTTAGTAATATTTTCTAACCAACCAGACGGAAAAAACATATCTAATAAATATCACTGATGGTTATAAATGTAAATAATGCGAAGTAACTATTAAAATAAGAATATTTTAAAAATTGGAAAAATAACTTGTGTGTTAAATCCCTTTAAGTTATATTTTTACTTAATTAGGAAGAATTACTAACTAAATGATGTAAGGCCGTGATGTGATGAGTTTTAAAAGAACACCCAGTCATCAAAAATATGCTAATAAAAAAAGGATCATTCAATGCATTCAACAATGTTCACCCATTTCAAGAGCGGAAATCGCCGTTAAGCTTCAGTTGAGTAAACCGACTGTTTCTCTGGCTGTGGATGAGCTTATACAGGAGAAATGGGTATTTGAGAAAGGGATTGGAGAGTCCTCTTCTCAAGGTGGGAGGAGGCCTATCCAGCTCTTTTTCAATGAGAAGGCTGCCTATATCATTGGGACTGATATTGGCGGGACGAAAGTGAAAATCGTTTTATGTGATTTAAGTGGGAAAATCCTTGCTGAAACTAGTTTTTCAACAAAAAATTATTTGCAATCAGGTCTTCTTAAACAAATGGCGATTGAAACGGAACGGTTAATTGCAAAGAATCAGATTGTGAAAAACAGGATATTAGGGATGGGGGTTGGGATTCCTGGTATAACGCAAACGGCAAGCGGATTAGTCATAGAGGCACCGAGTTTAGGATGGGTTCAATATCCGTTTATAGCCGAAGCGAAACGGTATTTTGATTTCCCTATTTTTCTCGACAATGATGTAAACGCGGCAGCCCTCGGTGAACAGTGGCTGGGTAATGCACAAAATAAGCGAAATTTGTTGTTCATTGCGGTTGGAACCGGTATAGGAAGCGGCATTATCTTGAATAACCAGTTATACAGAGGGGCTTCCAGTGCAGCTGGGGAGATGGGATATATGGTGACGGACAAAGAGGATATGAAGCGTGAATTCAAGCCGATTTTCCATAGATACGGTTATTTGGAAAGTGTCGCAGGAGGAAAATCGATTGGCGGTCATTTTACGAGAGCTGTTCTCAAAGATCCTCAGCATTCTTTATTTGAACGGGCCAAGTCTTCCGAACTGACAGGGGAAGATGCCTTTTTGTCCGCGAAAAAAGGGGACACGACAGCCATGGCCGTCATTAATGAAGCAATCGAACATTTAGCCTGCGGAATTGTCAATGCGGCTAGTTTGCTAAATCCAGATGTAATCATTTTAGGAGGTGGTGTATTAAATTCATCTGAATACATTTTACCTAGAGTTCGTGAAATCGTTGATCGATATCTTCCAAGTTTAGTAGAAATGAAAATTTCACAACTGGGAGAAAACGCAGGAGTATTAGGCGCGGTTTCCCTATTCTTAAGGGAACATGATAGCATTTTGAATTTTCATGATGAGGGGGATTAATAATGAAAAACAGGAAAAAGTCGCTTGTTTCAGTACTGACTTTATCGGCAGCAATATTGTTTTCAGGATGTAACGGTACAGATACGAAAACGAATTCGGATGCTGGCGGTGCCAAGGGAGAAAAAGGTGAGTTGGAAGATAAAATCGTCGTTTATTCACCGCATGGCAAAGATATTTTATCAAAATTCGAAAAGCAGTTCGAAGGTAAATATGGCATTGATGTTGAGTGGCTTGACATGGGGTCACAGGAAATCCTTGACCGTGTTCGCTCAGAAAAGAATAATCCGCAAGCAGACGTTTGGTGGGGAGCACCTTCCACAAACTTCAATCAAGCAAAGGATGAGGGGCTGCTAGCTGCTTATAAGCCTACCTATTCCGATAGTCTCGATGAAGGATTCCGCGATCCGGAATGGTATTGGACGGGAACGAGCCAGACACCGGAAGTCATCATGTACAACAGCAAAGAACTATCCAAAGCCGAAGTGCCGAAAGATTGGGATGAGCTGCTTGATCCGAAGTGGAAAGATGAAATCATCATCCGCTATCCGCTAGCCTCCGGGACGATGAGGACAATTTTTTCTGCGATGATCTATCGTACGTATAAGGATACAAATGATCCACAAGAAGGATATGACTGGTTAAAGAAGCTCGACCAAAATACAAAGGAATATTCAGCCAATCCAGAAATGATGTATAACAAGGTGGCAAAAGGAGAGGGCTCGCTTTCCGTTTGGGCAATGCCGGATGTTGTCATGCTGAAAGAAAATAAAAATTATCCGTTTGAGTTCGTCATTCCTGAAAGCGGAACGCCAGTATTGACAGAAGGAATTGCCATCGTTGAAGGTGCCAAACATCCCAAAGCGGCTGAAGCGTTTTATGAGTTTGTGAATTCACCAGAGGCCGCAAAGATTTTGGCAGAAGACTTTTACAGGATTCCGACCAGAAGTGATGTGAAGGATTTACCTGAATGGATCACGGATACAGAAATTAAAGCGATGGATATTGATTGGAACGCATTCCAAGAAAAAGGTGACGAGTGGATGAAATATTGGGACGAAAATATTAAAAGTGGGGATAAAGAAATTAAAGAATAAGGAAGTGTCGTTGGATGGCGTCAATAAAAATAGAGAATGTCCAAAAAGCCTTCGGGAAAACGATAGCTGTTGATCATTTAAATCTGGAAATCAAAGAAGGCGAGTTTTTTACCTTTCTTGGCCCAAGTGGCTGCGGTAAAACGACAACGCTTCGGATGATTGCCGGTTTTTATTATCCAACAAAAGGCGTCGTCCGATTTGGCGACAAAGATATGACGCGTGTACCTCCGGAGAAAAGGAATACAGGCATGGTATTTCAAAACTATGCCCTCTTTCCCCACATGACTGTATTTGAAAATGTTGCATTTGGTTTGCGCGTGAGAAAAGTTTCTTCAAGCGATTTAAAGGGGAAAGTGCTGGATGCACTTCGCAAAGTCAGGCTGGAGAGCTACTCGAGTCGTCAAGTGAGCCAGTTAAGCGGAGGACAGCAGCAGCGTGTTGCCCTTGCCAGGGCCCTGGTTATTGAACCGGAAATATTGCTGCTGGATGAACCATTAAGTAATCTGGATGCCAAGCTTCGTGATGAAATGAGGGTAGAAATCTTAAGGCTGCAGCGTGATTTTAAGATTACCACCATTTATGTCACACATGATCAAGCTGAGGCATTGTCCATGAGTGATCGGATCGCTGTGTTCAATTATGGTGTATGCCACCAGGTCGGGACGCCGGCAGAAATTTATAATCGGCCGGCCAATGATTTCGTGGCGAGTTTCATAGGTGAGATTAATCTATTGCCCGTTCAATTCGAAAAAGTTCAACAAGATAATATAGTGGTAACCCTAAAAAACAGTGAACAACCGATTAAATTCAATGTGCAAAATCAAGTTAGTGAAGGAATTTCTATTCTGCAGACTGATTATGACCTTGCTGTTTCGATTCGTCCTGAAGCAATCAGAATTCTCGATGTGGCCGAAGAGGGAATGAATATCTTTAAAGGTAAAATCAATTCCGTCCAATTCTTTGGATCTGTAGTAAATGTCATGGTGGATGTTCAAAACGTGTTATTAAGGGTGGATGTATTTAATACTCATGAATTTGGATACTTTTATCAAGGGAAGGAAGTATATGTTCAACTTCCTGGGAAACAGCTGCGCCTTATCCCTGTCATAAGCGGTGATGCTCCATGATTAAAAATCGTGATACTAGACTAACGATTTGGCTCTTAATACCAGTTGTATTAGTGCTCGTGGCTTATGTTCTCTACCCATCGTTGAGGACCTTTATAGAAAGTTTGCAAAAAGACGGATCGATATCACTGGGGAATTATCAGGACTTCTTCGTACAGGAATCAAAAACGAACTTAGAGGCTCTATGGAATTCTGTTTATATATCCATATTGAGTGTATTGGTCAGTGCCTTGATTGGCATTCCGCTCGCATTCATTTTTAACCGTTACGATTTTCCAGGCAGAAGCTTCTTTTCATCAGCTGCGATTTTGCCGATTGTTCTTCCATCATTGGTGGGGGTTATGGCCTTTATGTTTTTATATGGAGAATCGGGATTAATTCCAAATGCTATCAAGGATATGTTCGGTCTCGATAAAGTTCCATTTAAAATTGGCGGGGTATCAGGAATCCTGATCGTGCATGCCTATACGATGTATGTCTATTTTTATATGACCGTATCCGCTGCAATCAATAAAATTGATCCGTCCCTGGAAGAAGCTGCATATAACTTAGGCGCAAATAAATTCAAGGTTTTTTGGAAGGTGACATTTCCATTATTGACACCTGCCATCGTTGCCGCTTCTTTACTTGTTTTCATGATATCAATGGCTTCTTTCAGTGCCCCGTTTCTATTAGCTGGCGGGTACAGGGTGTTGAGCCTGCAAATTTATTTTTCGAAAATCAATGGTGATATGGAAATTGCTGCTACTCAATCCGTCATTCTATCCATTGTTTCAATTTCATTTCTATTATTCATGCGTTGGTATCAGAATAGGAAAGATTACCGCATGGCTTCGAAAGGGATTGGGGCACACAGGAGTGAAGTGAAAAATCCATTTATGAAGTGGGTGATGGTCGGAACGGGTATCATCGGCGTACTTATTCTGCTTTTACCGCACTTTACGATTCTATTGCTTTCGCTTGTGCCGGATGGGACCTGGACGTTTCAAACGTACCCGACAGTATTTAATGCGGAAAATTACCGACTTTTGTTTGAAGACCCCAATATCTTTAAACCGTTACGAAATAGTTTACTGATGGCTGTTATTGCCACACTAGCAAATTTGGTGTTTGGGGTCATCGCGTCCTATGTTCTTGTCAAACGGAAATTCGTCGGGAAAAGCTTTATTGATATCCTAGTCATGATTCCGTGGGCCTTGCCTGCAACGGTTATTGGGATGAACTTGATATTCGCATTTAATGAACCTAGCGTTTTTTCTTTCGGTCAAATATTAGTAGGAACATTTTGGATTTTGCCCCTTGCCTATTTCATCAGACATATTCCCCTTGTTGTTCGCTCAACTAACGCCGTTCTGGAGCAGCTTGATGACTCAATTGAGGAAGCGGCAAGAAACTTGGGGGCAAAGTGGTTTTATACCTTCAGAAAGGTCATATTACCGATTATTTTGCCTGGTGTTTTATCAGGTGCATTATTAGCCTTTATAGAGTCTGTAGGAGAATTCCCAACCTCAGTCCTGTTGTACACGATTTCAAACAGACCGATATCTATTGAAATCATGAATCAGCTTCGGATGTTCAATATGGGGCAGGCAGCTGCCTATGGGATGATTCAAATCACGCTGATAGTTATCGTTCTTTTTATTTCGAACAAGTTTTTTGGAATCAAAGCGGAAAAAGCTTTATAAATCGGAGGTTCAAAGATGAGTAAGCTTGAAGAATTTATCAAAAATGAAGGCAGTGTTTTTCCCGGAAAAACATATGCAGAAGAGCTTTTAATGCCTGTTTTTAATGATCAAAGAGATTACTTATTTCATGTTATGTTCGATATTCATCGGGCACATGTCATCATGCTTTCGGAACAAAAGATCATTAAAGAAGAAGAAGCGAAAACCATGCTGGAGGGGATTCGGAAAGTGGCTCAAACAGATCTCACTCTCCTGACCTATCAACCTCAATTCGAAGACTTATTTTTCATGATGGAGGCAAAGATTGGCGAGGAAATCGGTCACGAGCTCGCAGGAAAGATTCATATCGGCCGCAGCCGTAATGATATGGGAGTTGCGATGTATCGGCTTGTTATAAGAGGTCATCTTCTCCAATTGATCGGCTATGCAAACCAATTGAGCGAGGCATTCTTGGTGCAGGCAGAAAAACATATAGAAACCTATATTACTGGTTACACGCATACCCAACCGGCTCAGCCGACTACATTAGGCCATTATTTTTTAGCCATTTATGACGTTCTTCAAAGGGATATTGGACGGTTATGGGCAGCCTATGAAACGGTGAACCAATCCCCCCTGGGCGCGGCTGCGTTAACAACTACTGGTTTTCCAATCAGCCGCAACCGTACCGCTGAACTGCTTGGGTTTGAGGCGGTTGTTGAAAATTCCTATGACTCGATAGGCGGGGCTGATTATTTATTGGAAACCGCAACTGCCATTATGACGTGCATGGTTAATACTGGGAGGTGGATTCAAGATTTCTTGCAGCATGTGACAAGGGAGTTTGGTACATTTCATGTGGCAGATCCTTATGTTCAAGTTAGCAGCATCATGCCGCAAAAAAGAAACCCAGTATCAATTGAACATTCCCGTTCGATTGCAAGCAGTGCGTATGGTGATGCACTTGCTGCAATGAATATGATCCACAACACACCATTTGGTGATATCGTCGATACGGAAGATGATTTACAGCCGCATTTATATCGGGCTTTTTCGAATGCAGGACGTGTCATGAAACTAATGTATGCAGTCATATCAACATTGAAAGTAAATGAAGAACATACAAAAAAAATGGCCGCAAAATCCAGTATAACGGTTACTGAATTAGCTGATACCCTATCAAGAGATTACGAGATATCATTTAGAAAAGCCCATTCCATAGCAAGTACAATTGCAAAACGGTCGATAAGTGAAGGGAAAGAGCTATATGATTGGGACACACAAGAAATCAACAAGATCATCAATGAATTCGTTGCAGTGAATTTAACTGAAGACGAATGGAAAAAAATCATCTCTCCTGAATACTTTGTGGAAATTAGAAGCATTCAAGGCGGGCCCAGCCCGAAAGAGGTTTCGAGGATGATTGTAAATAGAAAACAAAAACTGGAACAAGCGTTGCAGGAGTATAAGGAAATGGTTAAAACATTGAATGATGGAAGGAAGGCTTTAGTGGATTACTAAGTTATGAGTTTTAACGGGCATTAAACTCACGAGTATTTGCTCCAAACTCACGAGTAAAAGCATGAAATTCACGAGTATTTGCTCCAATCGCGAGTAAAAACAATGCGGGATGTATTTTAAAGTTCATATTTCATAATATATAGTCATTCTTTATTAGGGTGGCTATTTATTTTGATTTCTATTACAACTGAGATTTCCCTAATGAAAGTAAATGAAGATTATTTCCAAAGTGATGCCGTTATTTGTAAAATACATAATATAAGGCGGAACGTTAATGTCAAATAGATCTCAGTTCGGTTTTATCCTGATTTTAATAGCTTTTGTAATATCGATTACTTTTTGCTTTAATCCGGAAGCCTTATTAAAAGGTGGATATGATTTAGCTATGGATGGTCTGGTAGTAGCCAGAACCTTGATGAATTTATAATAGGGGATTTGATTATAAACAAAAAAGATTGGTAGTTTATTATGAGACATTGGTTTTTGACGGCCATTAACTTTCTATAATCACTCTTAAGAAAAAGGACATTATTACTGTATTATTCGAAGGAAGGCTCAGTCTTTTGACTGAGCCTTCCGATGTTCCTTCACAGGATTTCCAAAATAATCAGCATCAATGAGTGCTTCATATATCGTTAACGGATTTTGGTTCCAACTGAACCGCATGATTCCTGAGGGCAACACTTACCGTTATCATCACAATGAAATTGAATGCCAAGGCGATGATTCCCACATTCAAATCTTTCGCTGCTTGTGGCAAGGATGGAAACAGGGTCCCTATTGTTGAATGACTGAGTGTAATGTAGATCACGATGGCCAATCCGGTGATGATGCCGGCGATTGCGCCATATTTATTGATTGGATTCTTTTTCTTCTTCAGACTAAATAGAAGGGACGGGAAAAGCTGTGTGATGAGACTGTATCCCATGAGAATTAATGCTGACATCGTTTCGCCGCCGTTTAAGGTGAAGTAGACGGCTATAAGGGCAATGATTGGCACAAGGATCTTTGCCAATCTTACAACGTGGCGATCTGATACTGTAGGTGCAAATTCCTTATAGACGTTTTTAGCGAGCAGTGTAGCGACGCTCATCAAAAGCATGGATCCCGGCACCAATGCGGTCAGCAACCCAGCGCCGCCGATTATACCTATAAACCATGGGTCAAAGGTCTCGATCGAAAGGCGCAGCAATGAGAGGTCTGCATCTGCCCCTACGAGTCCAGGCACTTTCAATATAGCTGTAAACCCTACAAAAAATACGAATAACAGCATGAGCGTATATAAAGGGCTGATGATGGCATTTTTTCGAAATACCTTCCCGCTGCGAGCTGAATAAACCGCGCTGAAAACTTGGGGCCACATATAGAAACCAAATACGAGCAATATTACCGTGGAGATGAACCATGATATGCTAAGTCCCTGCTCGGGGAACTTTAGAAAACCAGGCTTGGCCGCATCAATTGCTTCAAACATCGGCTGAAATCCACCAAAGTAATGAATGGGCAGATAAATTCCTAAGAATCCTATAATAGCGATCATCATGATATCTTTAATGACTGCTGTCCAGACTGAGCCGTGTATACCGGAAATCATTACATAAATGGTAAGGCCGATTGCCCCCATCCATACCGCCGCAGACATTGAGATTGCACCATAAGATGCCTCTGAGACAATGATCCCCAATCCTTTCAGCTGCACGACGATCACTGGAATCATCGACACCACACCAACAAGCGCAGCCAAAATTCCTAAACTGGGACTCTTATATTTGCTTACAAAAAAATCGGATTGGGACATCAGTTTATTTTCTTTGGCATATTTCCATATTTCAGGAAGGAGCCAATAGGATAATACGTAAGACAAAGTAATGTAAATAAGAACATATAGAGCGGGTGCGCCCTTGCCATAGGCCCAGCCGCTGCCGCCAAGGAAGGAGAAGGTCGTATAGATTTCCCCAGCCATCAGCAGGAAGACGAATATTGCACCAAAACCGCGTCCGCCCACCGTCCATTGTTCCAAGTTCATATCTTTTCCTTTTGAAGAACGAATGCCTAAAAATATCGATAGTAGTAAAAAAGCTAAAATGATTATGAGGGCAATATTCATTCCTGGTCACCTTCCCGATTCCGGGGATCCAGCTTATACATGATGCCCAAGATGGCAGAGGTAAGGACCACCCACATAGCCATCCAGAACATATTGAAAGGCATCCCTAATACATAAGGTTCTATTCTATTAACAAAAGGTAGAAATCCTAGTATGCCTATAAAAGGAACTAGAGTAAGGATATATAGAATCTTCATTAAACAAACCCCTCCGTTTTAAATAAAGTGAAACGTCCAACAATGGGGGTTTTACTTCAGTGCCACTGATGGATGGGTGAACCAAACTGGATGGAAAATTCATACATGACGGATATTCCTTCTTTGATAAGGAACCGATGATAAATATAAGCTTACACTATTTTGATATGAAATTTAATGCAGTTGCTTGATATATTTTTAGCAACAGAGCCGCTGATAAAAGATAAAGCCTTGAATTCTTATTGAGTTCAAGGCTTTATCCTTTTACTATCTTTTTTTCTGATAGTTATATAGTATCACCAAGACCATGAACCAGATTGGCGTCATGAGCAGTGATAGCCGTGTGGCTTCAGCGAATAGCATAACAATAAGGATGAACAGGAATAATCCTAAAATGGCGTAATTGATAAAGGGTGTAAAAGGAGCCCTGAAAGTTGATTCGGCTCTTAGGTCCGGCCGTGTTTTCGAATATTTGATATGTGAGATCAAGATGATGCTCCATACCCATATGAAACAGATGGCACTGATGGTTGTCACAACGGTAAATGCCTGTTCCGGTATCAGTTTGCTTAACAATGCTCCTAGTGATACAACGATTGTTGATGTTAATAAGGCATTGCTAGGAACAGCCTGTTGATTTAATTTTTCAAGTTTAGCAGGGGCTTCTCCATTCCTGCTTAACGTATAGAGTATTCGGCTTGTTGAAAATAAACCGCTGTTGCATGCAGAAGCAGCTGATGTCAAAACGACGAAATTGATGATCCCTGCAGCGACAGGAATGCCGATTAGCGCAAAGACTTCTACAAATGGGCTGCTCGTGGCATCCAGTTGTGTCCAAGGGTTGACACAGAGAATGACGAATATGGCACCTACATAGAAAAGTAAAATCCGGACTGGGATTTTATTGATGGCAGACGGAATGTTCTTTCTCGGGTTCGCCGTTTCTGCTGCTGAAACCCCGACCAATTCGACACCTACAAAGGAGAAGACGACCAGCTGTAAAGACAACAGGAATCCGGAAATTCCATTAGGGAACATGCCTCCATGAGTCCATAGGTTCGTTAGGGAAACCGTTCCCGTATTGGTATTGAAGCCGATGGCCAAGAGAATGATTCCTACGAATATCAAGGTGATGATCGTGATTACTTTTATGATGGCAAACCAGAATTCCAATTCGCCAAATAACTTAACGGTCAATAGGTTCAATCCTAACAGAATGACAAGGCATATTAGAGCCGGTATCCATTGAGGGATATCGAACCAGTATTGTATATAGACACCGACAGCTATGATATCGGCCATTGCGGTCATGATCCAACAGAACCAATATGTCCAACCGGTCACGAAGCCAGCCCATGGGCCGACATATTCGGTTGCGAATTCAGTGAATGACGTATACCCTGCATTGGATAAGAGCAATTCGCCTAGGGCTCTCATCACAAAAAACAAGGCAATTCCAATTATTAGATAGGAGAAGATGATAGATGGACCTGCCATTTGTATGGCTTTTCCGGATCCCAAAAATAAACCGGTTCCAATGGTTCCTCCTATTGCAATAAGTTGTACATGACGATTTTTTAAATCTCTTTTTAATTCCTGTTTAGCCAATTCGTACGCCCCCGTCTTTTATAGTCTTGGTAGTGAATGATTTCAAACCTGCATGGTCTTGGAGAGAGAGGTGATTTTTTCACCCAGCTTGCCAATGGTTTTCACGAGTGTTGTTTTAAGTCCAATCACAAAGTGGACAATAAAAAAAGAGATTGGATATACCAATCTCTTAAAGGGTTCAGAATAACAATTTATCATTCGTTACTCTTCTGTCCTTTTGCCTGAGATTGTGAATCCTTCGGCGCTGCATCTTGTACAGTCTCTCCAGAAGCTGCTCCTGCTATAGTGTCATCCATAGCATTCATCGCTTGCTTGTATGCGGTTGTGTAAAAATGTCTGTCTGCGGTGATCTTCCACTGCTGAAGCATTCATTATACTTATAAAATAATATTGGAATTCTATCATCTATTTTTCTGAAGGTCAACAATTTTTTTTGGGAGTTAGCCAGTCTTATATGAGGTTTATAACACATTGAAATGGTTTTAATTTTTTTGAACGTTCACTTGAAAAGACTTTGAATGGTTCAAAGCAGAAGTGATTGTTTTCTACTCTTTTTTTTATGTAATCACTATTATAAAATACTGATTCACTTTTTTTGAAAAGGTATTTTAAGATAGGAAAAATCGTCAAGATATATTTGACAACTGTTTTTTTGAAAAATACATTTGTGTTTTTACAGAGTATTTACTATTATAAGATAAGAAAACAAAATTAAAGTGTTATTTATATGATTACGATAAGGCATTTCTAACCACAATAATAAATAGAGTCGATTGGCGGTAAGGATGGAAGAGCATTGCTGCTAATATTGCATCTGGGGGAGTTAATCATGTCAAACAAGGAATTAAAGAGAGGGCTGGAGGCACGTCACATTCAAATGATAGCTTTGGGCGGAACCATTGGGGTCGGGTTATTCATGGGATCGGCGAGCACGATCAAATGGACAGGGCCTTCTGTAATGCTTGCATATGCCATCGCAGGTATATTTATATTTTTCATCATGCGTTCTATGGGGGAGATGCTATATTTAGAACCGACTACGGGTTCTTTTGCATCCTTTGCTAGCAGCTATATACATCCTTTGGCAGGTTATATGACTGCTTGGAGCAATTGGTTTCAATGGGTAATCGTAGGAATGTCCGAAATCATCGCCGTTGGAATGTATATGCAGTATTGGTTCCCGGAGTTACCAGCTTGGATTCCAGGTGTGGTCGCCATGATCATCTTGGGGGCAGCCAACCTCATTTCCGTAAAATCTTTCGGGGAATTTGAATTTTGGTTTGCGCTTATAAAAATAATAACGATTGTATTGATGATCATTGCCGGCCTTGGCCTTATTTTCTTTGGAATAGGGAATGGCGGAGACGCAATTGGATTATCGAATCTTTGGGCAAATGGCGGCTTCTTTACTGGAGGCTGGACAGGATTCTTCTTTGCGCTTTCCCTTGTCGTGGCTTCCTATCAAGGCGTTGAGCTCATCGGCATCGCGGCCGGAGAAGCGAAGAATCCAACGAAGACCGTAACAAAAGCGATCCAATCAATCATATGGCGCATTTTAATTTTCTATATTGGCGCTATATTCGTCATCGTGACGGTTTATCCATGGGATAAACTAGATGACATCGGAAGTCCATTCGTTTCAACCTTTGCTAAAATCGGTATCACAGCAGCTGCAGGCATCATTAACTTTGTCGTAATCACTGCGGCAATGTCCGGATGCAACAGTGGGATCTTCAGTGCAGGGCGTATGCTTTACACACTGGCATTGAATGGCCAAGCTCCTAAAATCTTTGCAAAAGTATCTAAAAGTGGAGTGCCGGCATATTGTACGATCGCTGTACTATTAGGATTGGGTATCGGGGTTGTCCTGAATTACCTTGCACCGCCGGAATTATTCCTTTATGTGTACAGTGCGAGTGTTTTACCCGGAATGATTCCATGGTTTGTCATACTTATCAGTGAGCTTAAATTCAGAAAGGTAAATGCTGCTGAAATGGAGAAACATCCGTTCAAAATGCCGTTTGCCCCTTACAGTAATTATGCGACAATTGCCTTTTTACTGATGGTGCTGGTGGGTATGTGGATCAATCCAAGTACCAGGATTTCCTTGGTTGTCGGGATTGTTTTCCTAGCATTGGTCGTAGTAAGTTATTACATGCTGAAAATGGATAAACGAATACCATTGGATGCTAAATCCGATGATGAGATTTCCAGTTAAGAAGTCTCGTGCCATTTTGATAAAAAGATGAGTGATACGAGTTTTTCTATAATAAGGATTTTTGGAGATCATCTTGTTTAATCTACGTTCATGACTCGAGCTTTGCCGAGTGTGTTTCCCCTTAGTATAAATATAATAGACACTAATTAAAGTTGTGCATAAATTGTGGATAAAACAAAGAGAGATAAAGAGAAATCTTCATCCCTCAGGCTTTTTCCCAACTTGTGCATGACTTTTTTTGGTTATTGTAGAAAAAAATTCTCAATAAAGGTATGGAGTATTTCAAGTATTTCCTTGGTAGAAAATAAGGTTTTCCTAACTGGTGCATGAATTTTATGTAAATGTTTTTGGGATATAATTTGTAAAAAATAAACGGTTCATTTTGCACATATAGGCTATTTAAGATTTTTAAGTATAATGTTTAAGGGGAATGATTATAGGTTTTAGCATATGTTCTGAAAATCGAATGTTTGTTTTTTGTACCTTTATTCACCTAATTTTTTCAAATTTAAAAGGATATTGATAGGTAATTCCGAAAAATCAATGGTAATATTTTAAAAATATAAATATTTTTTAAGTGTTGTGGAATTTAAAATAATCTTATATACTTAAAAAAACTATTTTCCTATATGTAACTGGCGCAACATGGAGTACCATGGGGGAGCATATAGAGTATAAGCCGCGCGCCTGGGCAAACACTTGATTTATAGATCAAGTGTTTTTTATTTTCCTAGGAAGAGGTGTAGGTAGAGATGAGTAATATGCATAGAAAGATGGGGACCTTTGCTTTAACTATGACAGGTATTGGTTCTATTATCGGCTCAGGTTGGTTGTTCGGAGCGTGGAAAGCTGCCCAGATTGCTGGACCAGCAGCTATTTTTTCTTGGATTATCGGTATGGTGGTAATTTTATTTATTGCATTATCTTACGCAGAGCTTGGGGCAATGTTTCCTGAAGCTGGAGGCATGGTTAAGTATCCTCAATATTCGCATGGCTCTTTTATTGGATTTTTAGCTGCGTGGGCGAACTGGATATCAATCGCTTCGACTATTACCGTTGAGGCCATTGCTTCGGTACAATATATGAGTACGTGGCCTTGGGAATGGGCCAGATGGTCTCATTCTTTAGTTGATAACAATATCTTAACGACCAAAGGATTATTCATAGCTTCTTTACTACTATTGTTCTATTTCTTCGTCAACTATTGGACAGTCAACCTTTTTGCTAAGGCAAATTCATTTATTACCATTTTTAAATTAATTGTTCCAGGTGTAATGGCAGGATCGTTATTTTTTGCTGGATTTCATGGTGAAAACTTTACAAGTTCTCAGGGTATCGCACCATATGGCTGGGCAAGCGTTTTAACAGCAGTAGCTACTTCTGGTATAGTGTTTGCGTTTAACGGATTTCAAAGTCCCGTTAATATGGCAGGTGAAGCGAAGTCACCGAATAAGTCTATACCTATTGCTGTTATTGGCTCTATTCTAATTGCAGGTTTTATATACGTTATGTTACAAGTTGTGTTTATCGGTGTAGTCGATCCGTCAATGATCGTGAACGGATGGAGTCATCTGAATTTTAATTCACCTTTTGCAGATTTGGCAATTGCTCTAAGCCTTAACTGGTTAGCGATTGTATTGTTTGTAGATGCGTTTGTTTCACCGTCTGGTTCAGGTGCCACTTATACAGCTACAACTTCGCGAATGCTTTATGGAATGCAGAAAAATGGGTACTTACCGAGGATCTTTGGTACATTACATCCACTTTATGGTGTTCCGCGTCCAGCGATGTTATTAAACTTAGGTGTATGTTTTATCTTTTTATTTTTATTCCGCGGATGGGGCGTACTTGCAGAAGTGATTTCAGTTGCCACACTTATTTCGTATATCATGGGGCCAGTTGCATTGGCAACATTAAGACGTACCGCTTCACATTTTAACCGTCCATTTCACTTAAAAGGTGCCTCTATTATTGCACCTTGCGGATTTGTTTTTGCATCGCTTACTTTATACTGGGCGCGTTGGCCATTAACAGGAGAAGTCGCTTTCATCATTGCCATTGGACTGCCTATTTACTTTTATTATCAAGCTAAAAATAAATGGAATGGATTCAAAAAACAATTTTTATCAGGTGTTTGGATGCTTCTTTACTTAGGTTGTATGATTTTGATTTCTTATATTGGAAGTGAGAAGTTCGGCGGAAAAAATATTCTTACATTTGGCTGGGATATGGTGGTCATTACATGTCTGGCACTTGGCTTCTTTTGGTGGGGAGTTAAGAGCGGCATTAAAACGGAATACATGGATGAAGCTGAAAAAATCAACAAAGAATTTATCAATAAATAACTTTTTGTGCAGACACAGTTATATGAGTATAAAGAAAACATGGTTATTTTATGACCATGTTTTTTTATTTATTTTAAAATAAGTGCTGGCGATTGTAACGTTATTTTGTTTTAAGGGTTTTTTAGTCTTTGCGAGTAAATTGGTGGAATTCACAAGTAAATAATGAAATCTTGCGAGATAAGTATGCTCTATCATATAGAAAAACTAAATATCCTACTTTTTAGTGCGGAGGTTGAGGTAAAAGTATGAATTGGATTGTTTTTAAATCACTTCCACCTATAGAATGTGTCTTTTCCTAAAGAATTTCATAGTATATATAATTCTCTACATCATCTGAGAAAGGGGTTTATATTTTGGAAAGAACAAAGCTTACCGGGCGTATCGTTACACCTAATGATGCCGAGTATGAGCATGCCAGGATAAATAATAACTTAAGTTTTCCTAAATTCCCAAAGGTCATTGTGTTTTGTCAAAATACCAATGATGTGTTGAATTCACTGAAGTGGGCCCGGGAAAATCATACACCTTTCCGGGTTAGGAGCGGCAGGCATAGTTATGAAAACTTTTCATTAGTGAACGGCGGTCTAATCATTGATATTAGTGAAATGTATAAGATCAAGGTCAATCGTGAAAAAATGATCGCAAAAATTGAAGCCGGAGCTGATTTAGGGCAAGTATATAATAAGCTATGGAAGTATGGAACGACGATTCCGGCTGGGACCGAAAGCGGTGTAGGTCTTGTAGGTCTTACGCTTGGCGGTGGTATAGGGATGTTAACGAGGCGCTTTGGACTTACTTGTGACAATCTGGTTGAAATAGAAATGGTAAGGGCGTGTGGAAAGATGGGCGCCAAACTCATTAAAGCAAATAGGAAAATTAATAGTGATTTATTTTGGGCATGCTGCGGGGGTGGAGGGGGAAACTTTGGCATAGTCACTTCTCTTACTTTCAGGGTACACCCTGTATCAAGGGTATCGGTTTTCTCCGTCACATGGGGGTGGAAAGATTTCGAAGCGGTGTTTAATGCCTGGCAGGATTGGGCCCCTCAAGCTGATGAATGTCTAACTTCTGAAATTGAATTCAAGGCAAAGGAAGTAAACCAAATTATCGCTCAAGGTGAATTTGTTGGAACGTCACATAGGTTAAAGCAGCTTCTAAAACCTTTGACGAAAACTGGTTCACCAACAAATGTCATGATAAAGGAAGTCCCGTACATTGAAGCCGTAAGATTCTTTAATGATCCGAGTGGAAATCGACCGGCCCATCGTAAGAGGTCAGGTTCTTTCATTGAAAAAACTTTTCCTCAGCGAGCAATCTTGACGATGAAGCATTTTCTGGAAAACGCTCCAAATGAAAATGCAGCCATTTGGCATCAATCCCTTGGAGGAGCGGCTGGCCGTGCGGAACCAACGGAAACGGCATTTTATTATCGGGATGCTTTAATCGCCCAGGAGTATTTGGCTACATGGACTAATCCAGAAGAAGAGCGGCATAACATTCATTGGATCAAGGAACTTAAGTACGCCTTGTCTCCGTATACGACCGGTGACTATGTGAATTGGCCGGATACCCTCATCAAAGATTGGCCAACTGCGTACTATGGAGAAAATTTCAAACGGCTTCGAGAAGTGAAAACGACCTATGATCCATACAATACGTTTAGATTCCCTCAAAGCATACCGCCATTAAAAAGGTGGGGTTGAATGGAAGCATCAAAATCATTTGTTATTAAAAGGCTTATTCCTCAATATGGGTACTCTATTATTTAGGTTTGTGTATATTAATTGAGGTAATCCCCAAAATCATGTTTATGAAAGTAAGGTTTGCGTAAGGTAACGTTTGCTTTTCCCTGATTTAATTGATTGTTATCAATTTATTGTTGAGGCATGTAGTTTCTTTCCTTATGTCATTATTGGAATTCCCTACATTAGGTTGACCCTTCTTTTCTTTTATAAGGAGAAAAAATATAACATATACATGATGGTCCATCAATTTCCTAAAAAGTGGACCGCTTGGAAAAGTCCCGAAACGTCCAAAAAAGATTGACGAACAAAGAATAGATAAGGATTCTGTGCATAACTTGTGGACAATAAATGATCAAGTGACCATCCAAATCCATGAAGCTTTAGTTTTTAAAATCGGGAAAAAGAGAATGGAACTATTAGTTTTATTTACTTAGAATCCTCTACCTGCATAAATAGTATTAGGTTCCTTGAATACCATGTTGTATGAATCGCAATAAATATATCGTGACTTGTTGATTGTTCAGTTAATTAAATTACACCTTTACTTATTGGTTTTATAGGATTAAAATCGGTGAAAGAATTATTATAATAGGATGAGCTGATTGGACAACCAAAAGCTCCTGAACGCGATAAGCGAACAGGAGCTTTTTGCGTTCATTTTGGAAAAAGGAGTTGGGAAGATGAATATTGACCATATTGAAGCTTTTATGTATGTTGTTCACCTTAATAGTTTTCATAAAGCCGCAGAGGCAATGTTTTTATCACAGCCAACGGTTTCGGCAAGAATTAAGACACTTGAGAGTGAACTCGATTCAGTACTATTTGAGAGGCAAGGGAGAGGGATTATTTTAACCGAAAAAGGGAAAGCCTTCATTCCATTTGCGGATCAAATTATTCGCACCTTTCAACAGGGGAAAAAACAGTTGAAAACAGGAAGCGAACTGGAGGAAATAAAGATAGGGGCTAATATCATTACATCGCAATACTTTATTCCATTTGCTCTTCCTCTATGGAAAATGGAAAACCCCAATTTACGCTTTAAATTTATTTCAGCAACAAATGATGTATTAATGGAAAAATAAATTCTTTTCTACTATCCATATACATTTTCTTGTTATAAAAGGGAAATTTCAACAGCTACCTAAAACAGAAAAACTTTAGCCTTTTCCTGCTTGGAATCCTGGATATTTGGTCATTCCGCCATCAGCATATAAGGTCCTGCCCGTTACGTAGCTTGATTCAGCTGAGGCTAGCCAGGCAGCACAAGCGGCAATCTGTTCCGGTTTACCGATATATCCCATCGGTATCAGGTCGATGACTTCTTGTTTAGATTTTGGGTCATTGAACTTCTCTGCATTGATGGGTGTGTCGATTGCGCCGGGGGAAATGTTATTTATCCGTATCCCTTTAGGAGCATATTCAAGTGCAAGGGTTTCTGTCATCATCTTCACTCCGCCCTTACTTGCTGCATAATGGACAAAATGAGGCCATGGAATCCGGTCATGAACGGAAGACATATTAATGATATTGCCCTTGATACCATGATCGAGCATATAACTGATAGCTTCCCTGCTTGCGAGGAACATACCCGTAAGATTTACATCGATGACTTTCTGCCAATCCTCAAGCGTCAGCTTTTCGCTCGGGACTTCATTTTCAATGCCTGCATTGTTGATCATGATGTCGATGGTACCGAAAGTGTCGATAGCAAATGAAAGTAATTTCTTTACATCTGCTTCCTTTGAAACGTCGCCTTGAATGGCTGCGGCTTTCCCGCCTGCTGCTTCAATCGTTTTAATGATTTCCTTATGGTCCCCATTTTCAGTGTGATAATTTAATACGACATGTGCTTTTTCTTTACCGAACCTTTCGGCCATGGCTTTACCTAACCCTTTTGCCGCCCCAGTGATCACGACTACTTTTTTCTCTAAATCTTCATACATCATTTATCGCTCCTTTTACTATTCTTTTGTAAAGCCAATCATGATTCCACCAGCAATTACGAGTACACATCCGATGATGACGAAGGCCATCTGCTTTTTGGATTTTCTCTCTCCTAAAAGAAAGATGCCTCCTAAAGTGGAAATGACGATTCCCATTTGGGAAAATGAGAATGCAATGGCAACGCCAACCTTTGGATTAGCGAGCAGGAGACCGATATTACCCACTGCCCACATCATTCCGGTTAGAATATTTCTTCCGGCATACTTATTAAACGGTTTATGTTTGATGGAAAGGAGCAGGGCAGCTAGGAACATGCCAATTGCTTGTGGCAGGATGGCCGACCATCCGTCAACTTCATTCCATCTGACAACAATGACATATGTAACATAACCCAACGTTGAAATGGAAAGATAAAAAATCCCTTTTTTCATGCTTCCTTCTTTTTTGTTTACACCGTCGCCATAGCTTGTCAGCAAGACACCCGTAATCAAGCAGATGATTGCAGCTATGCCGATGATGATTGTAATTTTGTCATTCCATTCCCTGAAAATGATAACGGCAAAAAATGTATTTCCCAGGATTTGCAGTCCGGTTGAGATTGGAACGGTTTTAGATACTCCGATTTCCTTGACGCTATTAAATTGAAATAATTGCCCGAATGCCCACCCTATTCCGGATATGATGCCGACAATCCAGACTAGACTGCTCCATTCCGGTGGATTGATGATAGACATCAAGATGGCGAACAGTAATGAACCGATTGTAATGCCAAGTGTTTGATTATAAGAGTTGCCTCCAAGTTTTTCGGAAACAAGCACTAAGCTGCCCCATGTCAATGCAGGGAGTAGCGCAAAGAGAAAACCTTCCACAAATTTCATCTCCTAAACTAGAAAACAATGTTCTAATGAATATAAAATAGTTAGTTAGTAAGCTATTGAATGTATTTAGAGTTTTCCCTTTACACGGGAATGAAAACATGGATTTAATTTACCATTTGTAATTTTAGGGCTGAAACAATGAAATAATAAGTGGTTTATGCTACTTTTAACTTAAAAATAGATAGGAGAAATAGTATGACGACACTGAATGAATGGTTTGAAAAGGGGATTCCGGCTAAAGAATTTATATCTTCGATGAAAGTCCATAAAGAAAACTTACAATCGATTCAGGAGCGTTTTTCCATTACTGAAGCGGATCAAGTTTTTTTTAATGAATTAAAATCGAAGGAACTTCGAGCAATTGTCATTACTGAAGACTGGTGCGGAGATGCAATGATGAATATACCTATTCTGCTGAATATATCTGAAGCGGCAAATATTGATACTCGCATGGTTTTACGAGATCAAAATCTTGAGCTGATCGATCAATACTTAACGAATGGAACAGCGCGTTCTATTCCAATCTTTATATTCATTGATAGGAATGGTGAAGAAAAAGCGGTTTGGGGACCTCGCGCACCAAAAGTGCAAGAGTACGTAATGGAGTTGAGATCTGACCTGCCTGCTAAGGATGATGAAAGTTTTGAGGCAGAGCAAAAAGAAGTTTTTAAAAAGATAACAGTGGCTTTTTCTGAAGATAAACACCTTTGGGACGAAGTATACGGCAGTATCAAGGAAGCTTTGGGGAAAATTTGATAGTTGATGGGTGACCCTCTTGCAGCTGACATCGGGTATATTCATTTTGATGTCCTCAAAGCAAATAATAAAAACTTGGTGGTAAACTTTTTTTATTGGAGTTTCTTCCATTATGAAGGGGCTGTTCCAAAAGAGATTGGAACCTATTGCTTGTGAATATATAGATATGTTTTTAACGTTTTTTTCTATATTTTTTATGGTTTATGGTACCATGGTTTTGGAACAGCCTTTTTCATTTGTTTATGATTCTGGAATAATTGTAACGCCGATGGTTCGTATTGGAGAGTCCTGTTTAGCACTTTGATCCGTAGCTTTGTAGTATTTCAACATTAAATCGTTCAATTCATTTTGGAAGTTAATAAAACTTTCATCATCAAGCTTTAGTTCTAAAAGTGAAAAGGTTGACCCATCTTCTGAGCAGTCTCTTTCTTCTAATTTAGTAAGATAGTTCTGATATTGAGTCATAAGGGATAATTGATAATAAGAAAAAAAGTTCAGTTTTTTCTCATTTGAAGATTTTTTCCATTCTTCCCCGCTAAGTCGCGCTTCTTCTTCATTTAAAACATAGTATTTTTCGGAAACGGATCTCACTTTTTTCTCTTTTACAATGCGAATGACCCCTGAATCCAACAAAACCTGTATATGTCTATATAATGTTGCTTGTGGTACATCTTTAATGATTTTTAACATTTCTAATGGTGTTAAACCATTTTCCCTGTTTCTCATTAAAGCTTGAGAAATCTTTATTCTTACAGGGTGCATTAAAATTTCAGCTTTATTAATCATCGTATTCTCCTTACATTAGAAATTAATAACTGGATAATGTTAATCAATTTTGATGTTTCAGCAGTTCTCTTTCCTTATAGGTCATGAATAATAAGTTTATTTAATCATATATTGTAATGTTGGAATCATTTTCATTTACGAAAATGACACATTTGGAAAAATAATATTACCGAAATATTTTTTCGAAGTAAATAAAAAGCCATTTTTAAATATTTTCAATTGTTAAAAGCTAATCTCTCCATGCAATAAAGCATAGAGGATTTACACGAATAAGCGTTAAAAATATCATTATATTTTTATTGTTATTTATAATGATAATATTATCATTATAAATAACAATAAAAACTAAAACAATATTTTATAAAGAAAAAAATAGGTGCAATATTCCAGTTTACATGTTATCATTATTGATAATGATAACATTATTTCGTTATTAAAGGAGTGATTATATATGGAATTGCATTATGGATGGAACGAATTGAAAGATATTGATTTCATGTCTATTCTGCCGATTATTTTACCGGTAATTGTTATTGGATTGATTTTAGTCCTTATAGCATTGATTGATTTATACAGACATCGAAAGACGAGAAAAAATGTTTTATTGTGGACACTCATCATTATTTTTGCAAATACTATTGGTCCAATTCTGTACTTCGTTATTGGTAGAAAGGACAGTGACAGAATATGAAATTAGAAATTAGAAATGTTACAAAAAAATTCAAAGAAAAAACAGCGGTCAATAATTTTTCAATGGAACTGCAATCAGGGGAATGTGTTGGATTGATCGGGCCAAATGGGGCTGGTAAATCGACACTAATAAAAGTGATTGCAGATATTATAGATCCAAGTATGGGAGAGGTATTGCTTGATGGTAAGAAAATTTCAAAAATGAAAAAGGAAATAGGCTACTTACCGCAATACCCAAACTTCTTTCAATGGATGACTGCCAAAGAAACACTAACTTTCATGGGGCAGCTCTCAGGCATCAAGAAGGAAGAATTATTAAGGGGCATTCCAGAGATAATGTCGAAAGTAGGTTTGAGCGGGGAAGAGAATTCGAAGGTGAGGACTTTTTCAGGCGGAATGAAACAGAGGCTTGGAATTGCACAAGCGTTGTTACATAAACCAGCATTGATTGTCATGGATGAACCAGTTTCGGCATTAGATCCAATCGGCCGGAGAGAAGTGTTAAATATAATAAAAGAAATAAAGAAAGATACGACAATTTTAATATCGACACATATATTAAGCGATGCAGAAGAAATATGTGAGAGATTTGTCATTATAAAGAGTGGTAAAAAAATCGAAGATACAACAATGTCAGAATTATTAAACAGGAATAGCGGAAATAAAATTAATGTCGATATAACCTCTAAAAGTCAAAAATGGATTGAAAACGTTAAAAGCTTGAACTTTGTAAAAGGTGTAGAGGTAACGGGAAATAAATTGAAGATAGAAGTGGAAAATATTGAGTCGAACAAGAACATGTTACTCGCGAGTGCTCTTGAGCATAATGTTGATCTTGTAAGGTTTGAAATAGATAACGATACATTGGAAGAGATATTCTTAAAATTGGTGGTGGAAAAATGAATAATTTTACCGTTTTAGCGAAAAAGGAATTTGTTCAGATGGTACGTGAATTTAAAGTGATTTGGCTGCCACTTGTATTTATATTTTTAGGAATAACTCAACCAGTTGTAAGCTATTACTTACCTTCAATATTAGAGGCACTTGGGGGGGGCCAAGGAATCACGATTGATCCAAGCATGGCTGCCCAAAAAGGCGGCGAAGTTCTTGCAAGTACATTAGGGTCCCAATTTGATCAGCTGGGGGTCATGATCATCATCGTTTCCATGATGGGGGTCGTACAATCTGATAAAGCAAATGGTATGCTGGCTTTCATTCTTACAAGGCCCGTGACGGTTGTATCTTATATAAGCGGGAAAATCATTTCCAACTATCTATTTGTTGCCTGCAGTGTAGCATTAGGATACTTGGTTTCATATCTGTATGTAGTTTTTTTGTTTACGAGTGTTGATTTTGTGGATTTAATAATAGCTTTGTTGTTCTATCTGCTGTGGATTCTATTTATCGTTTCATTCACGACGATGATCAGTACCATTTTTAATAGTCAGGGTATTATTGCATTAATTTCGATTGTATTTCTCCTCGGCTGCAGAATCATTGTTGGTTTAAATCCGGTTATGGACAATTTGAATCCAGCAAGCATGAGTAAACATGCCATGGAAGTACTGATTTTAGGTACAGTCAATACACAGGCGATTTGGGGTGCATTAGCCGCACTTGCGTTGACGGCGCTAACGATATTAGTAACGAACATATGGATTTCAAAAAAGAAATTCAATAACGAATAAGTTTGGGAGGAAATGTGTTATTCATGAAGTGATTGGAGGATGATAACATTGTTAAGCATCACAGATTTAGAGAAAAGCTACTCAACAAAGAAGATATTGAATGGTGTAAATCTAAAAATCAAAAAAGGGGAAATTTTAGGTTTTATAGGTGCGAATGGTGCAGGAAAAACAACTACGCTGAATATTATTACGGGCATATTGGATTATGAAAATGGAAGGGTTGAAATAAATGGCCTGACCAAGGAAGACGGCATAGAATTTAAAAAACAATTTTTCTTCATTCCTGATACTATCAATGTATTTAAAAATGTTTCGGGGTTTGATTGGATTCGGTTCTTGATGAACCTATATGGGAATGATGACAAAGAACGTTTGGGGAAATATATCAATCGGTTTGGGATGCAGGATTCCATTAAAAAGCCAATGGGAAGCTATTCTTATGGGATGATGCATAAGGTATCCCTGATAGCGGCTTTTACCATTAATCCCCCGATCATCATTATGGATGAACCGTTAAATGGATTAGATCCAAACGCCGTTTTAGTTTTTAAGGGGTTAATCAAACAATATGTTGAAATGGGCGGTACAGTGTTTTTCTCGACACATCTGTTAGATGTGGCAGAAAAAATTTGTAATACAGTGGCTATTTTAAAAGAGGGTAAAATCATCCTGCATGATGAAATAAAAAATATAATAGGTGAAAGTTCTTTAGAATCTACCTTTATGGAGGCTCAGGTATATGAAGGAAAAACTTCAATTAACTAGATTTTTCGTTTCTTCCTTCTATAAAATGCCAAAGCAGACAATGCTGCAGGCTGTTTTGATAATAGCCGTTTTTTATATGTTTTTGCAGCTAACTGTCGTAAATGCCTTTGTTTATTTTCTTGGGGATACCCAGGTCTTCCTGTTTTACAATTTAACCATTTCGAGCATTCTCGTCTTTGCATTGGTTTGCTATTTATCCACATCGCAAATATTTGCTTATTATGAATTTAAAGTATTGGCTCCGCTGCCACTGACCTATAAGGAGATATCAAAGGCTAAGGTACTAAGTAGCTTATGGGTGCCTATCATCTTATCGATGGTAATCCAAGTGCCGACCATGGGATTCTTGATAGTCGATCAAAAGTTTATGGAAGCGATTAAATTATTTATATTTTTACCCATTGTAAATGGATTAACGGCATTGATCCTCCTATTCATTCTGTCGTGCATTAATAGGTATTATTATAAATTCAAAAATAAAATAACATATTTAATGGTGAACATTGCTGTCATCCTAATGCTTTTGATTATTTCCATTGTTTATTTTGCTGGAAAATCATCAATTGCTATATCAAAGGTCATTTCGGATATTGATTTGAATTCTATTGAAGGGTTAAAAAACTCGTTGGAATTCATAATGAAACATATGTTTGAAACCGCAAATATGATTCCAGTGATTAATTGGATACTAGATGCATTTGTATCAAATGAAATAACTGCTCATTTTCTTGTTATCTATATTTCGACAATATTAATCAGTTTCCTATTATATACATTCATTATAGAAAACATTTCTGTTAATTATTTTAAAAACGGGTTATTGGAAAATAATAAAATGAATATGAAAAACTCAAAGGTCAATATCTCCAAAAATCAATGGAGTAACTATTTACAAAGAGAGATATGGATCATTAAGTCTGAAGCATATTTTAAGATGCAAATAGTTTTAGGTCTTTTATTACCGCCAATCTTTTCACTTGTAATGCTATTGTTGATACAGAAGGAAGTGTTTCCAAATTATTTGGATATAACGAAAGAAGGAGTCTTTGATAAATACTTTTCATATTCTGTCCTCTTTTTGAGTTGTATAAATAATATAAGCGGAACCCCATATTCAAGAGAAGGGAAATATCATTATTTACTGAAAAGTGCCCCTTTTAATGAAAGATATGTTTATTTTTCTAAAGTGATATTTTCATCAATTATCAGTATTATAGCCGTAGTGATCAGCTTTTTAATATTTGCTCTATTTGGCCATTGGGAATTGGAAAGTGCAGTCATGTTGTTAATTATTTCTTGTTTAGTGGTTTGCTATAATCTTCTAACACCCATATATGATATGAAAAACCCAAGTATAGAATGGGAGAACCCATCAGCTGCAATTAAATCAAACCCCAATGTATTAATAAGCCTACTTTATGGATTTCCATTTTTAATCATGGTTGCACTCATTCATTTTGGCTTGGTCTGGTTCAGTGTCCAGCCAATTATGGGAGCTCTCATAATTTTAATGATCGTAATAGTAATCAATTCCGTTTTGGTTAATAGGTTGAAACTATATTTATGAAAGTCTTTATATTAGAAAAATTTTTTTCGTTGATAAAGGATGTACAGAAAATCGGCACTAAATAAATTTAAAAAAGGAGTGTCTTATTATGGGGAAGCACCATGATAAAGATTTTAAAATTTATGCTGCTCGATTAGTATTGGAAGAAGGCAGAAAACCTAGAGAATTGGCCGAAGAGCTCAATATCTCGATACCTACATTAAGAAATTGGATCAATAATTATAAAGAAACAAATGAACAGGGCTTGGAGGATTCCCGTAATGGTTTTACAGGGCTAAGTCTGAAAGAGGAAAAGGATAAAATAATCAAAGACTTACAGGAAGAGAATGAGATATTAAAAAAGGCAATGCATATTTTCACGAAACAACCATAAATGAATGAACAGTATATAAAGCCATTTTTTATTTTTCACAATTATAGTGAAAAATAAAATACGGCTTTTTTTATTGGAGAAATAAAGGTGGCCAATTAAAAATTTTTATATTTTTATAAAAATATTTAAATAAATTAATATTAGGTAAATTGGTAAAGTTATTATTTAATGTAGATAATTTACAAATTTTTAATGGACTCGACAAAATTGTTGTGATAAAGTGTTATCGATAATGATAATAGGCAATAATTAACCTAGAAAATGAAATATTTGTTTTAAAAAAGAAATTTTACAGGATAAAAATGGATGTAATTTGGAGGAGAGTCATTATAATTGATTGAATATTTTATGAATAAGAAAAAAATTTTCAAAACTTAGAGATAAAGTTTTATGAAGAGGATTCAGTCAATTTGGACTATATTGATGATATTTTCAACGAAAAGAATGGAATTATTTAATTTGCAAGCTGGCCCCAAAAAATCATCGAAGCAAAGAAAAGTTTGTTTGTGAAAAAAAGCAATTATGAATTTTTAGATATAGGTTTGGATGAAATAAAGAATATATCCCTGTTGAAAGGAGAATTTGGACAGCCGGTAATTGTTAATAACTTGTCTTTTACCAATGAACATCGGTATTTCCATCACTCATACAGATAAAACTTTTGGAATCTTGATTTTTGATCAACTGCATCCAATGGGAATCGATATTGAAGCTAAAACGAAAACTGACTCTGACTTTTTGGAGGCATTTAACGGAATCCGACAAAAAAAGATTAAGGAAAGTGAAGGAGTTTATTTTCTAATAAATTCCAGAAAATAAATTGAGGGGGAATACCAATGGAGTTAAAAGTGGAAGCAAATGCTGAATTTAAAAATAACAAACTAGTACAATATCTATTTAAAAAAGAGGAAAGAGTACATAAGTTAATCATTTCGTTATTGATCCTCAGTTTAATTGCAGGTATCGAGACGACGCTTTTGTTATATTCTGCAGATCAAAAAGGGATGAATGTATTAAATGGCATGTCCATTTCAGAGATAGGGGTCATGAGTTTTGCCATAAACACAATTGTAATGGGAGCTCTTGGATTATTGGTTACATTTATTATTCAAATAATAATTGTATGCCTATTATTTTTATTCTCAAAAGAAAGATCGGTAAATATAAAAGGGATTTGTCAAGCTGTCATTAATGCAGGGATATGCATTGTAGTTGGATCTGGTGTAAATGCAATAATCGCATTATTGGTTAAGAGCAAGGAAACGACATTTACTAGTTTATCCTTACTCGTGCATGATAAAACTTCAATTCTTCACACATTCATGGCTGAGTTTGAATTGTTTTATATTGTCAGTTTAATTTTATTCAGCTATAGCTTAGAAAAATTAGCACTCATTAAGAGAAAAAAAGCATTAATCATAACGATTTTCATAGCTTTAATTTCTTTAGTTTTTCATATGTTGACGGTCGCATCAGGCACATATTTAAAATGATGGGGGAAAATGATGAATATGGATTCTTTAGTGAATTTATTTGAGGCAAGTGTTAGGAAATATGAGAACAATATTGCAGTAAGAAATAAAGATATACACTTTTCATATAAAGAAACAAATATTTTGGCAAATAAAATGGCGATGTATATAAAGGATCAAGGGATAAATATAGGAGACAATGTCGGAATCTATATTGAAAAGTCCGAGTATGTTTTATTTTTAATCATAGCACTCCTTAAATTGGGTGTTACCTATGTACCTATCGACCCTAAAAGTCCGGATGAAAGAGTAAAGCATATAATAAGGAATTCGGAATTGAAGTTATTAATAGGGGATAAAGGTCAGCTTGACGATATTGATTGTGGGCATTTAACCATTGATGAGGTGGTAGAGAATTCTAAAGATATGACAGGTGATAATTTACATACCTTAATTGACCCAAAGGATCCAGCTTATATCATTTTTACATCGGGCTCAACCGGCAAGCCTAAAGGAGTTTGTGTTTCACATGAAAATGTCATGAACTTGTTTTTAGGTTGCGAGGGTTTGTTCGAGTTTAGTAATAAAGATAAATGGACATTTTTCCATTCCTACGCATTTGACTTTTCCGTTTGGGAGATGTGGGGAGCTTGGATTTATGGCGGAGAAGTCGTAATGGTTTCATTTGAAGAAAGCAGAAATCCAATATCTTTTGTTGATTTAATGGTAAGTACTCAAACAACCGTTTTTAATTGTACGCCAAGTGCTTTCTTCGAGGTGAGTGGAGAGCTCATAAATCGTCAAAATGAATTGAGTTTAAAATACATTATATTTGGAGGGGAAGCATTAAACTTCAAAAAATTGGCGCAGTGGTTTTCGCCAGAAAACGGCAGGCTGCCAAAGCTAATAAATATGTATGGAATAACTGAAACCACCGTTCATGTAACATACAAAGAAATCGCTAAAAGTGATGTTGAAAAAGGAATCACTAATATCGGAAAAGTCCTGCCTCATCTTGGATTTAAAGTAATGAATCAAAATGGAGAAGAAGTAATTGGAGATGAAGAGGGCGAGTTATACGTTTCAGGAAAAGGTGTTTCGCTAGGTTACTATAAAAATGCCATGATGAATAAGATGAAATTTACTTATATCGATAATGTTCGCTACTATAAGTCAGGGGATGTAGTGAAAGTTTTAGATGATGGGGATCTGCAATATATCTCCAGGAATGATGAGCAAGTGCAGCTAAGGGGTTTCAGGATTGAATTAGGGGAAATTGAGAGCTCGTACAATGAATTGAAAAACATCAAGAATGCTGTCGTTACAATGGATACAGCGTTTAATGATGATAAGCATTTATTTTTATACTATGTTGCTGATGAGGAATTAGCTGCTGATTATTTGAGGGAAAGTGTAGGAAGCTCATTACCGTCCTATATGATACCAAGCTTTTTTATCAAGGTAGACAACATCCCTTTAACCGTAAACGGAAAACTGGACAAAGCATTATTACCCAAAGTCATTATAAAAGACAGTGAAACTGCATCGAGTATCAAGAGTCCAGCAGATGAAAAAATAAGTGAAAAAGTAAGAGAAGTGGTTGTTAGCATCATAGGTAATGAGGTTATAAAAGATAATCAGTCATTACTTGAAAGTGGAATGAACTCATTATCGATAATGAGATTAATTGTCAAGATAAAAGATCAATTCAATACCGAAATCGCTCCTTCAGTTTTTTTGGATAACGATACGATTGCGAAATTATCCCAAGTTTTAGAAACCCGTAAAAAAGAAGAGGTAAAGCAAGATTATATACCTATAAATGACATGAATACATACCCTTTAACATATGAACAAGAAAATTTGTGGTTCATTCACCAAACCAATGTAGATAAATCGTTATATAACATAGTTTTTTCTTATGAAATATCAGGTGAAGTGAATAAAGGAAAACTGGAGATATCTTTAGATAAGCTGAGCAATAAACATCAAATTTTAAAAAGTATCATAAGAGAACAATCTGGAAAAGGCATCTTGGTTTTTGATGAGTCGATTAACCATTGTATTAACTATATTGATGTTTCGGACATTCCTTTAGACATACAGGAAGAAAAAATAAATCACTTGGTGAATGAAGAAACGGAACGACAATTCGATATAAGTAATGGTCCTCTCTTATGGATTGCGTTAGTGAAGAAAAATGAATGTGAATATCAATTAATATGTAATATCCATCATATTATTTTTGATGGTTGGTCGATTCCATTAATGATCAATGATTGGTTTTCCATTTATGAGGAAATCGAGAATGGGGAACAAAATGATATAAATAACAAATCCATTCAATATGGAGATTATGCTTTATGGCAAAAAAACTCACCAAATTATATAAGTGGCAAGGATAATGAGTTCTGGAGTAATGAAATAACTGCATTACAGCAAAAGTCCTTATTACAATATGATCATCAAAAAACAGGAGAAGGTAAAAGCACTTCCGATATTATCAGCTTCTTGTTACCAAAAGATATTCAACACAATCTAGAAAGTCTTCATAAAAAAACGAAGTCGACTTTGTTCATGAGTTTACTTACAGCCTATCAAACCTTTTTGTCTGTTTATTTTGATGAAGAGGAAGTTGTTGTCGGAAGTCCATTGGCGAAGAGAAACCATGTGGATACAGAAAAATTGATAGGTTATTTCGTCAACACCTTGCCCTTTAAAATAAAGGTATCTCAGGATGATTCATTTAAAGGGATTTTGAGAAAAAATATAAAAAATATTGCAGGTGTTTTTGACCATCAAAATTTACCTACTAAAGAAATATTAAAATATTCATCGGAAGAAAGAACCATGGAAAATACGCCTTTGTTCGATACAGTATTTGTTCTGCAGAATAACCAAAAAGAAAAGCTGGCGTATAAAGATTTCAAATTAAAACCCAAAAAAATCAATACCTTTAAAGCTAAATTTGATTTGGTTGTTCAGGTAGAGGAAATTGATGAGGATGAATTAGTCATTTCGTTTGAATTCAACAAATCATTATTCAATAAAACGACGATTCAAAGAATGGCTAAAAATTTCAAATATTGGCTGCAAGAGATTACAGCCCAGGAAAGCAGGAAATTAAAGGACATTACCTATTTAGAGCCTGCACAGTTACAATCACTAATCGAAATGGGGACAAGTAACGTAAAACAAGAAATGGAAGATCAACATTTTGAAGATGTAATAACTAGGTTTGAGAATAAAGTACGTACAAATTTCAATGATATTGCCATTGTTCATGGAGATGATCAAGTATCGTATAGCGAGTTAAATGCCCGGGCAAATCAGGTGGCACATAAATTATTCCGAAACGATGTAGGTGCAGAAGATAGAATAGGTATTTTTATGGATCGATCGATCAATATGGTAACGGCTATTTTAGCCGTTATGAAAGTTGGGGCAGGGTACGTGCCTTTGGACCCGTCACAGCCAGAGTCGCGGCTGAAACATATGATTGAGGATTCTCAAATCATATATTGTTTAAGTAATGAAGAAGGACTTTCAAAGTATCCCGGTGATGAAGGAAAACTAATATTGATCGAAGACATACTAAAAGTAAGAGAAAGTGAATGTGAAGAATTCGATTCAAGAAAGCTATCGGATAATGATTTGGCCTATATCATCTACACTTCAGGAACAACGGGAAAACCTAAAGGAGTCATGATTGAACATGGCGGATTGGCAAACCTCTGTGATTGGCATATCGATTATTATTCTGTTGATGAAAAAGATGCAGCATTACTGGTTTCGAATACATCTTTTGACGCTTCTGTTTGGGAGGCATTTCCTTACCTAACGAATGGGAATAAACTCCTGATTCTGGATTACTATGATTTACTGGATGTTGAGATCCTTTCGGAGAAGTTAGAAAAGGAGAGTGTCACACTCGCATTTTTTTCAACGGGACTGCTAGAGCAATTATTTATCAACGAAATGAAATTCCCGCAATCAATCAGAGCTATATTGACAGGTGGGGATCGTTTAAAAACGAAACCTGATCGTTTGAGTTTTGACTTATATAATAATTATGGGCCAACGGAGGGTACTGTCGTAGCGACTGTATATAAGGTACTTCCAAGTGATGATACAGTGATCCCCATTGGTAAGCCAATTCTAAATGCAGAAGCGTTCGTGTTGAATTCCAGGATGAAGCCTACACCTAAAGGTCAAATAGGCGAGCTGTATATCGGCGGAAAAGGAATTGCAAGAGGATATATAAATAATCCGGAGAAGAACGATGAAAGCTTTATTCCGAGTCCGTTCAATCCCTCAAAAAAGCTTTATAAAACTGGAGATTTGGTTAAGTATACCGAGGATGGAAATTTACTATTTGCAGGAAGAGCGGATGACCAAGTGAAAATCCGGGGATATCGTATCGAACTTGGTGAGATCAGTGCTGTTCTAAACAAATGTACAGGTATAAAGGATTGCTTTATCGCGATAAAAGATGAATCTAAATCGAAGAAATTTATCATTGCTTATTATATCTCAGACAATGATCTGGAAGAAAATCATATCAGGGATTATATGAAGAATCATCTTCCTCATTATATGATTCCTTCTTACTTCATTAAAATGGAGTCTTTTCCGCTGACCGTTAACGGCAAAGTGGATACGAAGAGCTTACCGGATACAAAAACGAACTCGGAAGAGACTAAAAGTAAAAGTGTCATTAATGAAACGGAACAAAAATTGCTAAAGATATGGAAAGAGGTCCTGAATAATCAGGAAATAGTCATCCGCGATAACTTTTTCGAATGTGGGGGAGACTCCATCCTAAGCATTCAAATTTGTTCACTTGCCAAGAAAGAAAATCTTTTCATTACTTCAAAAGATATCTTTGAAAAACAAAGTATCGAAGAGCTGGCAAAGGTTGTGGAATCGACGGGGGATTTAACGATAAATCAGTCTGACGTTTTTGGAAAGGCATCATTTACACCTATTCAAAGTTGGTTTTTCTCTCAACAAATAAATAATTATAATCATTGGAATCAATCCGTAACATTAAAGGGCTACCCGCAACTGAGTGAGAAAAGGCTTATGAAGATCATGGCGCATATCGTTAAACATCATGATGGGCTGAGATCAAGGTTCACTAGCAAAGAAGCATTTTCACAAATAGAAAAAAATACGGATCCGAATGAAAATTGGACTTTGAATTACGTAAATCTATCAAACATGAATAAGGACATACAAGAACAGGAAGTTGTTAAACTCGGAATCGATGCACAAGAGGGCATAAACATTTCAAACGGACCGCTGATGAAAATTGTATGCATCAATACAGGCAAAAATGAGCATAGAATCATTTGGATCATTCATCATTTACTTGTTGATGGGGTTTCCTGGAGAATCTTAATCGAAGACTTTGACCGGCTATATATTCAAGATATTAACGATAAAGAACTAAAACTGGATAATAAAACGACATCATATAAGGAATGGGCAAATAACCTTAATGATTACAAAAATAGTATTCCTTTAGTCATTAAAGAGTACTGGCTGAATGAAAATAACGCACTGTATGAAAACGCCTTGGCCAAAACTGGGAATGCATACGATGGAAGATCATTTGATATGAAGCTTAATAAAGAGCTTACAAACAAAATCTATAATGAAATGACAAAAGCTCATAAAGCATCAATCGATGAAATATACTTATCTATTTTTGCAATGCTAATCGGGAATTATTTTAATAAAAAAGATATTCATTTTACTTTGGAGGGACATGGTCGCGAGGAATTATTCGCAGATGTCGATTTATCCAGAACAGTTGGATGGTTTACGACCATGTGCCCGGTTTATTTAGAAAATAAAGAATCCATTACAAACACGATTAAAGGTACAAAGAAAAAGTTAAGGGCCTTGCCTAATAAAGGGATTGAGTATGGGATCATGACCGAATTATGTGGCGAGACACAAATGAAACAAAATAAGCCGCTTATCAGTTTTAATAATTTAGGTAGATTTCATCAAAACAATGAATTGGCTGCGAAGGAGGTCATCTTTTTTAGTGAACATGATATTCAACATAATTCCTATACCGAGCATGAAATCGATATCGAATTACTTGTAGTGAATGAAGAGCAAACTATAAAAATAAACTACAACAGACATTTCGTAAGAGAAGATTTTGAGAATTATGTTCAAAACAATTTGCTGGAATTGTTGGAAGCAGTGACAAAATTGGAAAATTCGATGTACGGGCCGGAAGACTTTCCAATAGTGGATGTGCCTGAAGAGGAACTTAACCAACTACTAAGCAAAGAAACAGGAATTGTTGATATTTATGAATTGACTGCTTTGCAAAAAGGGATGTTATATCATAGTTTATTTGATAGTGAGAGCAGTCAGTATAAAGTACAACTCATTTTTGATATTAAAGGCGTTCTGGACGTCGCAAAATTAAAGAATGCCATTGGGACAGCAGCTGGGAAACATGACATTTTAAAAACGAAATTATATTCAAGTAGAAAAGGGATATTCTATCAACTATTAATGAGTTCCATGGATATCGAGATTAAATATGAAGAAATGACCGATCATCAAGCGAAGCTGGAAAAGTTGTTAGCAGATCAATACAAAATCATAGATATCGAGAACAATAGGTTGAATAGCTTCATGATCGTTAAGCTTGCGGAAAATGAGTACCAATTAATATGGACATTCCATCATATTATTATGGATGGTTGGAGTTATTCGATGGTGATTAATGACATTTTTGACTCTTATCATTCAATAACACCGTCATCATCTTTGAGTACCTCATTTAAAAAGTATGTTGAATATATGAAAGATTATACGAGTAATAAGGAGCTGCGGGACTATTGGGCAGGGAAACTGGAAGGTGTCCGAAGTTCTGTACCTAGTTTAACGGGAATGTTGGAAGGCGAGGGTTACATTGAGAATAGCTACTTGAAAGTACTGGATGAGGAATTGAGTGATTCCATTCAACGATTCTGTCAGGAATACAAGATTACCATGAATACTTTCTTTCTAACTATTTGGCTAGCTACTTTAAAAGAAATAAAAGGTACGGATAATGTATGTTGCGGCGTAGTGACATCAGGCAGGAATATCCCGGTCCAAAATATTGAGGTTATGGTTGGTCCATTTATCAATACCGTTCCGTTTATAAAGAATATCAGCCAAGAGAAGACCTACATGGAACTGCTGGATGAGGTTCAAAAGGAATTTTTGGAACTAAGTGCCTATGAGAATACACCATTATCAGAAATTTATGAATGGGCTAATATGAAAGATCATTTATTTGACTCATTATATGCTTTTGAAAACTATCCCATGCAACTAGCTAATACTGGTGAAATCAATGTAAGTTTGAAAGAAGGGCGGGAAACCACCCATTATCCAATCGTCATCATCATTAACCCTGGTTCAAGTGTTCAAATTAAGTTTAATGAGGCAGCGGTCAATCTAAAGTTAAGGACATCAGTCATTTCTATATTTAATCAAATCTTAAACGGAATGTTAGAAAAAATGAAAGTTAAGTGAGGGGAAATATATGGAGACAACTATTGCGGTCAAGGAAAGGTTAATTGAGGAAAAGCTTATTGGACTTTGGAAAGAGATCTTAGAACAAGAAACCATTGGTACAGATTCTAATTTCTTTGATTTAGGGGGGAATTCCCTTTTAGCTATGCAATTTATTCAAATGGTGAAGAATAACATGGGAGTAAGATTGCCAATCAAAGTGTTGTTCGAACAATCAACCATACAGGAACTATCTGTACTCATCAAACAATTGGACGATATTAATAAGTTAAGTTGAATGGAAAAGAATTGAGGTGATGTTCTATGAACAGGATCATAAGTGAAACGGAAGATAGGCTATTAAACATGATTTCAATTATCATCGAACCTCTTAAAATATCACTATTAGAGGACATGAATGCATCACTAAGTACAAATGAAAAAAAGGATGAGTTTTTGTCTTCGATAAAACGGGAGTTCGGTATTCAATTAACATCTGAAATCATTACAAGTCAATGGAACATAGAAAAGTTGGCAAGTTTCCTGGACATGCTTCTCAGCATGAGAGAAGACGAGGTCAATAAGCCTTATAAACGTGGAAAAAGGGAAGGGATGCTTTCTCATAATCAAGATCGAATGTATCTGTTTGACAGTCTCGATGAAAGGAAAATGCTCTATAATATGCCATTTAAATTCATTTTAAATGGCGTAGTGGACATTGGTGACTTACAACAGGCATTAGATATCATGATTGAACGCCATGAAACTTTACGAACCAATTTTAAGGGTGAAGAACATCAAGTACTTCAATTCTTGTCAAAAAACAGCAGTAACTTAATAGCCTATGAAGACTGTCGGGAAGTAGGCCCCGAAGTCAGTAATATAATGGTCACCTCTCATCTTACTGAAGAAATGGAAAGATGTTTTGATCTGGAAAATGATCGGTTATTTAATATGAAGCTATTTCGAATTGAGGAAAAAACGTATTATTTAGTATGCAATTTTCACCATATCATTTTTGATGGAGTATCGTTTGTAACCTTTTTCGAGGAGTTAATGGAGATTTATGAAAGGATTCAAACGGGCAAGGTTGGTGATATTCCTCCTGTGGACATGCAATATTTAGATTATGCTGTCTGGCATAAGGAGTGGGTCAGGGAAAGTACGCCAAGCCAGAGGAGGTTTTGGGAAAGTTATTTAGATCGGGAGGAAGAAGCATTAGAACTTCCATTTGACTTTCAGCGTCCAAAATCACCTTCTTATTCTGGTGACAGACTGGAAATGCCTATAACGGATGAACTTCGTTTATTGATAGACAGGATTTTAAAGGAGAATGGCACAACTTTATATACTTTTATGATGACCGCCTATCAAGTGTTTTTAAGTCAGTATACCGGGAAGAATCGAATCATTGTTGGGAGTACCGTCGCAAACCGCGGTCAAGAAGAATTTTCCCGGACAGTTGGGTGCTTTGTCAATACGCTGCCACTGAAGTTAACGGTGGATGTTACGGAATCATTTCATGAAATCTTGACCCGAAATCGCAAAGTGATTTTGGATGTATTGGAACATCAGGCTTTTCCATTTGAAAAAATTGTTGAAATCATTAATCCAGACAGGGATCTAAGCCAATCCCCATTGTTCCAAACAGCTTTGGCTATGGAAGAAAGCTTCGAAGGGAATTTTAGCAATTCATTCTTCACGCTTGAACAAGACCAATTCGAAATACCTTTTTCAAACTATGATCTAACTATAAAAGTAAAGGGTTCTCTTGACCTAATACTTGAATTCGAGTATTCCGATGAGCTTTTCAAACGGGAAACAATCGAAAGACTCATGATGAGTTTCGAAAAATGGTTATTCCAAATTTGTAACAATACAAATATGCCCATTTGTCATTTGGATTATTTAGACGAAAATCAAATGAATAAATTGTTATTTGAGTGGCAAGGTGAGGTTTCGGATTTACATCAAAATGAGACGATCACCTCCATTTTGGAAAGAATCGTTAAGAAGCATCCAAACAAATTAGCCGTTGCTGATAATGGTAAGACCATTACCTATTCAGAATTAGATCAAAAGTCAAATGTGATTGCGAAATTGCTTAGAAACTATATGGAAAATGGCTCTAATAAAGTGGGCCTGCATGTTAGCAGATCTATTGAGATGGTAATCGGCATGTTGGGAATCATTAAAGCTGGATGTGCATACGTTCCGCTTGATCCCATGCTACCAGCTGAACGGTTGGAATATATCATCAATGATTCAAAAATGGACATATGCATTACGAATCAAGTTGTGGTACCTGCGATTAAAAAGATAGCTAATGTAATAGATCTTGAATCTGTCCATTACATGGATTCCGAATGCTGTACCGAAATGATTACACCATCAGATCTAGCTTACATAATTTATACTTCCGGCACGACAGGAAAACCTAAAGGCGTCATGTTATCCCATAGAGGAGTAGTGAATTTAGTAATAAGTCAAAACAAGTACTTACAGCTTGATATGACCTCAAAGGTATTACAATTTGCTACCTTTAATTTTGACGCTTCTATATATGAGATTTTTGGAAGCCTATTAAATGGTGCAGAGCTGCATATCGGGAATAATAAAGAGGAAATGTTTGATTTATTCGCATTGGAAAATCAAATCAAAAGTGAAAAGTTAACGCATCTAGTATTGCCGCCAGCGGTATTACAAGAGCTCAATATAGATGGATCTGATGTGAAATTCGTTGGTTCAGCCGGATCTGAATGTCCAATAGCTTTGCTGGAGCGCTATCAAAATATAAATTTTTATAATGCCTATGGTCCAACGGAATATTCAGTATGGACCACGATTGAAATGTTTAAAGCGTTTGAAAAAAATGAAACTACTAATAATAAAGTATCGATAGGCAAACCAATCCTGAATACTGACGTCTATTTATTAAGTCCTGAGCAAAGACTCGTACCAATAGGTGCTGCAGGGGAAATATATATTGGTGGTGAAGGATTAGCTGTTGGATATGTGAATAATGATGATTTAACAAAAGAAAAGTTCATTGAACATCCTTTTAAAGCTGGAAAGCGTTTGTATCGCAGCGGTGACCTTGCAAAATTCACGAACAATGGTGAGTTGATTTTTCTGGGGCGTAAGGATAATCAAGTGAAAATAAGAGGCTTCCGGGTGGAAGTTGAGGAGATTTCGGTCAATCTCAATGCGTATCCGCAAGTAAGTGACTCATTCATTATGGTTCAGGATCAGCCAAACTTAAATAAACAAATAATCGCTTATTTCACATCAAAACAACAGGTTGATAACGATCACTTAAAAGCATTTTTAAAAGAGAGATTACCAAGTTACATGATTCCTTCATTCTTTATGCAAGTGGACAATTTTCCGTTAAATGCAAATGGGAAAATTGATTCAGCAATTCTTCCGGTACCAGTCACTAGAAACAATACATCAGAAGAACCTAAGACGTTTAATGAGAAAGTGCTTCTTCAGATTTTTAAGAATGTCTTAGGGTTAGATGACATAAGTATCCGAGATAACTTTTTCGAACTTGGTGGCGATTCCATTCAGAGCATCCAAATATGTTCCCTAGCAAGGCAGGAAAGTATAATCATCAGTCCAAAATCAATTTTTGAAAATCAAACGGTAGCTGAGCTTGCAGCCGTTGCAAAAACTGAAAATAAAGTCATGATTCAACCAATAGCCACTAGAGGAAATGTGGAATTGACCCCCATTCAAGAATGGTTCTTTGCTGAACACACGACTTCCATCAATCATTGGAACCAGTCTATTGTGTTTAGTAAAAATTCCTGTGCCCTAATGGAGGATATTGAAAGTATTCTATCTCAAATCGTGGAACATCATGATGGATTGTTGACCTTATTTGAAAAGCATGACGAAAAATATATCGGGAATATAGACTCTGAACACAAAACATGGGAGTTAGTCTATAAGGATATTCATCATTTAGATGAGGAAACGCGAATAAAAACGAGAGATGAATGGGAAAGTACGGTTCAAGGTTCATTGGATATAAGTAATGGACCGATCATGAAAATGCTTGTTTTAAAAGAACAAATGAACAAGTATCGCTTCTTTTGGGTAATCCATCATTTATTAATCGATGCAGTTTCCTGGAGGATTTTACTTGAAGATTTCAATCATCTCCATGATCAAGCATTAAACAATCAAAAAGGGAAACTCGCCTATAAAACTTCATCATTTAAGGACTGGTCAAATTTCTTAAAGAAATACAATGAAACGTTGATGGACCCTGAAACACTCCGTTATTGGGAACAAAAAACAAAAAGTGAAATAACGGATTTCATGATAGGGGAAGACTTTATAGCTACGCAAGAAAGAACGGTGGAGAAATCATTCGGTGAAGAAGAAACTGAGTTTTTGATCCAGGAATTAACAGGGCAATCTAAAGCGACTGTAGAAGAAGTATTGTTGTCATTAATTGCGAAGAGTTTGAACCAATCTTTTGAAGTGAAGAAATTCTGGATAGAAGTAGAAGGGCATGGCAGGGAAATGGTGGACGAAACAATGGATGTTACTCGGACCGTTGGCTGGTTTACTGCGATGTATCCAATATTGCTGCATTCAGATAAGGCGTTTGATGATACTTTAAAAAACACGAAGAATGCTATAAGGGAAATTCCGAATAAAGGTTTTGATTATGGTGTGATCAAGTATTTTAGTCCTGGGGTCATTCAGGAGCCGGATATCCACGTTACTTTTAATTATTTAGGAAGGTTGGACTCTCAATTCGAATCATCCAATAGCCAGGACTTTGGTGAATTTGAACAAAAACCGAAACTCCATTTTTTGGCCATGATTCAGGACGGAAGACTAATCTTAAAAATAATTTCAAAATTAGCTGAAGAAAAAATGAGCTTATTAATAGAAGCCATTGGCAAAGTCGTGATGGAAATCAAGGGATCTGAATTTGATCAAGGTTCTTTAATAGAAAGTGATTTTCCAGATGCGATGCTTACTGAGGAAGATCTGTTTCAAATATTGAATTCTAATAAATAAGGTGAATACTCATTTAATAGAATGAAGAAGTCAGTAGATAGGATGGAACACAACGATAATGGAATCGGGAGGCGCTAAATTGGAGAAATCTATTCAGAATATCTACTCATTAACTCCGCTTCAAGAAGGAATCCTCTACGAACTGGAGATGAACAATACAGCAGAGAACCTTTACATTTCTCAAATGCGAATCAGGATAACGGGCGCTCTTGAGGTAAATGCATTATTCCAGGCGTGGAGTCAGGTTGTAGAACGTCATGAAGCATTAAGAATGAAGGTCATCTCTAAAAATATTGAAAATAATGTTCAGGTTGTATTCAATGCAATGGACTATCAACCAGAAATAATCGATATGACAGAGTTGAGTAAACATGATCAATTAAATGAAATTCAGAGAGTGACATCAAAATCCCAGGAGATGGATGTGAATAACTCCAATTTGATGAAACTCCAGTTAGTGAGAATTGAAGAAAATCAGTATATCTTGATTTGGACTCATCACCATATAATTTTGGATGGCTGGAGTACCAGCATAGTCATCGATGAACTCTTTGTTACTTACAGCCGAATTGTAGGAAAAGACTCCAAACGGCTTATTGAAAAGCCAAAGCAATATGGAGATTTTATCCGGTATATGAATAAAATCGATGCGGAAGATCTAAATCGTTTTTGGAAAGAGCTAGCAAAGGATATTGAGCAGCCGACAATCACATTCCCCGTGCTGAAATCTGTGAAGGAAAACCAGCAGGAAAATGATCTATTTTGGGAGCTGGATAAAAAACAGAGTGAGCTTTTAAGAGAATTTGCCGCTAAAAACCATGTAACGATTAATGTATTATTGCAGTTAATATGGTCCATCGTGCTAAAGGAAATGTCCAATCATAATCGAATAGTCTTTGGAATTGTAAGCTCTGGCAGGTCGAATAACTTATTCAAATCAGAAGAAATTGTTGGTCTGCTCATTAATACGATTCCAATGATAGCTGAAATAAACGATACTGACAGCGTTACTGATTTACTGAAACGGTTCCAGGAAACATTAAACAATATGCTGGAACACTCTCAAATTTCTTTAGTGGATATCAAAAGGCATACGAAATTAAAGAAGGAAGATCCCATTTTCGAAACGTTATTTGTTTATGAGAATTATCCGGAAGCTAAAAATGAAGGCAATAGTATCAACTGGGAAGTTGAAGGTGGAAAAGAATCACATAGCTTTCCGTTATCATTACAAGCCCAGGATAATAAAGAAACCATTAAATGCAAATTGTATTTTAATCGCTGCTTCATAGAGCGTTCACTAGTTAATGATATCCAAAAAGCCTTCATGCAGATTGCCCATCAAATTACAAAAGCACAGCAAATTGACGAAATATATGTCGATGTTGATTTTTCAAAACTAAAGAATAATGTAGGTAATGGCTTTCATGCAACAAGTGACCATTCGATCACTTCGGCATCGGTTAATCAAGAACTTAAAGAAATATGGCAAGAGTTTTTCTTGAATACTGAGATTAATGGTGATTTCTTTCAATTGGGCGGGCATTCGATAACAGCTATGAAATTGGTATCTAAGGTGAATAAAAGACTTGATGCGAATATAAAATTGACTGATTTGTTTGAAAATCCCACATTAAAATTGCTAAGTCATAAGATCTTTCCAGAAGTGATTACATCTCCTAAAGATGAAACGCAATTAGTTTCATCATTTGTAGAAAAGACATTTTTGGAGGTCTTATCAACAAGTCAAATCGAAAAAGATGCCGATTTTTTTGAAATGGGCGGACACTCGATATTAGCCATGAAGTTATTGACAAAGTTAAATAAAGAATACAACCAAATTCTAACTTTGAAAAATATTTTTCAAAATTCAACGATCGATTCGTTGACGGCCTTCATCATGACTCGAATTTCAAATACTGACAGTGAGCACAAAGAAATCCAAACAGAAAATCATGTTTTATCCAGTAACCAAGAGGCTTTGTGGTTCAACGAAAAACTCAATGGTAAAACAACCAATTATAACATTCCTCAGAAATATAAAATTACTGGCAAAGTGGATACTTCACTCCTGGAAAAATCCGTCAACCATGTCATTGATAGACATGAAATCTTAAGGACCATCGTGCATGAAAAGGACGGTAAAGGCTATCAAGAAGTTAAGGAAGATTTGTACATTAAAATAAATGAAATGGACCTCTCTGAATTAAAGGCAGAACAGCAAACGACCCGTATGCTACAAATTGAAGACGACGTCCAATCGGAAATCTTTGAACTTGAAAAAGGTCCTCTCTTGACATTGAAACTTGTTAAATTGAGTGAAAATGAGTCTGTTTTATTTGTGAATCTTCACCATTTTGTTTTTGATGGATGGTCAGTGAGTATATTTTTAGATGAATGGTTATCATTTTATGACAGTGAAGTGAATGAAAAGGAACTTAACCTTGGAAACGACTTTACACAATATAAGGATTTTGCCATTGAGCAAAAAAGCTGGTTGGAAAGTAACATTAAAGAAGAAACGCTATTTTGGGAAACAAACTTATCTGGGGAATTACCTAAATTGGAGCTTCCTTTAGATACTATGCGTACAAATGAAAATCGCAACGATGGCAGTAGTTTTATAGTGGAACTAACAAGGGAAGAGCTCCAAGGTTTAAAGCGGATGTCCCTTGAAAAAAACTCGACATTATTCATGACACTTCTAACGATGTACCAGTCTTTTCTAGCAAAATATACAGGTCAAAACGATATCATTGTCGGAAGTCCTTTGGCGAATCGAATGATTGAAGGAACAGAGAAATCGATAGGTTATTTTGTCAATACACTGCCATTTAGATTAAAGCTGGGACTCGAGGAAACATTTGAAGAGATTCTTCAAAGAAATACAAGTCATATCATTGAAATCTATGATCATCAGCAAATGACATTGGAGAAAATTGTTGAAATCATTAACCCTGAAAGAAATTTAGTAACCACTTCTTTATTTCAAACCGTCTTCATTTTACAAAATAATGCTAAAGCTGCATTTGAAAGTGAATACATAAAGATAACGCCTGAAGTAATAAAATCAAAGGTAGCAAAATTCGATTTGAGTTTAGCTGTGGAAGAATATGAAGATAAACTTTTATTCGCTTTTGAGTATAATTCAGGTATTTTCAATGAACAAACCATTCGATTATTAGGTGAAAATTTCTTGGAGTGGATTCGGACAATTACATACGAGCCTGAACGATACATTGACCAAGTATCTGTAGTGAGTAAGAAGCAGGAGAAAGTATTATTGGAAGAATGGCAGGGAGAAACCGTTCAGTTTGAGGGGATCGATGATACAATCCCAGAAGCATTCTATAAAATTGTTGAGCGATTTCCTGATAAGATAGCCATTGTTGATGGTCCCAGAACCATTACATATCGCGAATTGAATCATAAGAGCAATCGTCTTTCACGCCATTTAATAAGCAGGGGAATTTCTACAGAAGAAAGAATCGGAATTTATGTGAATCGATCAATTGATATGGTTACCGGGATGTTGGCAGTAATTAAAGCTGGAGCTGCGTATGTTCCATTGGATCCTCATTATCCTAATGAGCGATTAAGCTATATGGTTCAAGATTCGTCCATTTCCTATTGTTTGAGTCACAAAGAATTCGGTGTGAATGAATTGATCGATTCAGCTAAAATAATATATTTTGAAGATATTGAAGAAGAATCAGATCTGTTAATGGACGCCAATCTTCACATTCCGGATCAGAGAAATCTAGCGTATGTCATTTATACTTCGGGAACGACAGGCAGACCAAAAGGAGTCATGTTAGAACATAGAGGAATCATTAACTTAGTGTATAACCAAAATAAAATGATGTGCTTAGACACATCAGCTAGAGTGTTGCAATTCGCTACATTTAATTTTGATTCATCCGTCATTGAGGTTTTCAGCTCACTTTTATTTGGTGCCGAACTGCATATAAGTGTGGATAAAGAAAATCAATTTGACATGAGTAAACTTGTTGAACAAATTAAGGGAGAAGGAATTTCCCATATCATTTTACCGCCTGCCGTGTTGAAGGAACTGCCAATCACGGAATTGAACAGTATTAAAGTACTGGGATCTGCAGGTTCTGAATGTCCATTTGAGCTCGTTTCAAAGTTTAAACATATATCGTTTTTTAATGCCTATGGGCCTACAGAATATTCGGTGTGTACAAGTTTTAAACTATTTCCTCCGAATGAAGAGGTAGCGAATGAATTCGTTGTTTCAATTGGGAAGCCTCTGACTAACACAGTTGTACTTGTTTTGGATGAAAACCGGAAACTAGTTCCGGCAGGATCGGTTGGTGAACTATACGTTGGAGGAATTGGGTTAGCAAGGGGATATTTGAATAATGAGAGCATGACAAATGAAAAGTTCATAGCCAATCCATTCAACCCTGCAGAAAAAGTATATAGAACCGGGGATTTAGTTAAGCATAACAAAGCTGGGGAATTAGTCTATATAGGCAGAGCGGACGATCAAGTGAAAATAAGAGGATACCGGGTTGAACTATCGGAGGTTAATGTTTCCTTACGAAAGATGGAAGAAATTAAGGATAGTTATGTAACGGTATTGGAAGATGAATTTGAGAATAAAAGGCTAATTGCTTATTATACGGTGAGTGATGTGGTTTCGATAGAATCAATCAGAAGACGATTGAAAGAAACACTGCCTGCATTCATGATTCCTGCTCATTTTATGCAACTGGATAAATTTCCTTTGACGCCGAATGGGAAAGTTGATCGGAAATCCCTGCCGAAATGGACGGAACAGATGGACGAGCGGAAGGGAAAAGTGCTGGATGTGCAAGAATTGTCCAAAACTGAAACAGCGCTTCTGACAATATGGAGAAACGTTTTAAATGATCCCACTATAGGCCCGGATGATAACTTCTTTGAATGTGGCGGTGATTCAATCATCAGTATTCAAATATGCTCTGCTGCAAAAGAAAAAGATTTATTTATAACTCCTAAAGATTTATTTGAATACCAAACGGTCCGCGAGTTGGGGAATATTGTGAATGAATTGGAGCAAAACCAAGTGGTTCAAGAAACAATATCAGGTTATGTCCCGTTAACGCCTATTCAATCATGGTTTTTTAATGAAAATCATGAGAATATCCATCATTGGAATCAGTCCGTAGTATTAATGAAGGATAATACATTATCAACTGAACAATTTAAAAAAATCATCATGAAATTAATTGATCAGCACGACGTATTAAGGACATTATTTGAAAAACATGGTGATTCATATATAGGGAATATTGGGAATGCTGATACAGCATGCGGTTTTTATGAGTTTAATGTTTCAAGTTTTAAAGATGAAAATAGTTTGAAGGAAATTAAGGAGCTAGAAGAAAACGCCCAACAAAGTTTAAACATACACAATGGCCCCATGATGAAGTTTCTTCTATTCAGGGATCAAAGGGAGGTAAGGATCTTTTGGGTGATTCATCACCTCATAGTTGATGGTGTTTCATGGAGGATACTTCTTGAACATTTCGAAAGATGTTATCAGCAGATGAAGAATGAACAAGAACTATCACTTCCTTTAAAAACGACTTCTTATAAACAATGGTCCGAGAAACTAAACGAATATCAGAACACTGACCTATCGGAAGAAGCCGTTCAATATTGGGAAAAGGAAATGAATACTCCCGTTTCTCCGCTAACGAAAAGCTTAGGAGAAACGTGTGATTTTGAAAACATGTACAAAATAGAAGTGGATGAGGATCAAACACAAAACCTCATTAAAAATACATTAAGAAAACATAAAACGACGATTGATGAAGTTTTATTATCAGTTATCGCCCAGGTGTTTTCCAATCGTATGGGAATCAATGAATTTTGGCTCGATTTAGAAGGACATGGTCGAGAGGATATTGAGGAAGGCGTTGATCTTTCAAGGACGGTAGGGTGGTTCACCTCCATCTATCCAGTAAGGATTGAAGGAAGGGCGTCTTTGGGATCTACACTGAGAAATACGAAGAACATAATAAGAAGTGTGCCGAACAAAGGGTTTGACTTTGGAATCCTAAAGTATATTTCCACTCGGGATTATCGTTATCCAGAAAGCCTTGTGAGTTACAACTATCTAGGTCAGTTTAATAATACAGGTGATATGGAGCAAACCAATAGCAGCAATATCGATTTGAAATACAAATTTCCATATAAACTCAATTTTGTCGCTAGCATCGTAAACAATAGACTCATGCTGAATATTATCGGGGATAGCAACAATGAAAACTTCCAAATGATATGTAAAGAAGTTGAAGCACAATTAAACAAAGTTTTAAGCGGAAGTGCAGATTTGAATGACTCTATTATCGAAACGGATTTTGAATCAGAGGAAATAGTTGATGGAAGTACAATTAAGCATTTCATTAATAAGTTTAATAACATTGAAGAGATTTACCCAGTGACATCACTTCAAGAAGGGATGTTATTCCATAGCGAAGTAACTCAAAGTCCTGAATATATCTCGCAGCTATCCATCGACTTAATAGGCGATCTTGATCTGGATAAATTAGAAGAAGCCTGGAATGATACTTGCAGAAAATACGGCGTCCTAAGATCGGTTTTCAGGCGCAATCAATTGGGGGACCGTTATCAAATCATACTCAATGATATTTATTATGTGTTTAATCATGTGAATCTAACGATGTTCAGTGTAGACGAGTCAGAATCCAAGATAGAAAATCTATTAGAACAAAGCAGGAGCAGACAAACGGATTTAGAGAATGGGCCGCTCATGAACATCACCTTAATTCAGCTATCGGATCATCGTTTTAAATTCATCTGGACACATCATCATGCTTTAATAGATGGCTGGAGCCTGCAAATCGTCATTAATCATTTTTTGGATAATTATCGAAATCCATCCAGTACGTTAAAAGACAGTGATGAACATAAGTATGCTTATAAACAAGTCATGAACCATGTAAGAAATATTAATAAACAGGAAGAAGCAGCTTTCTGGAACAAAGAGTTGAGCGATTTCGAACAAGTAAAAGCACTGGTGAGTAAGAAAACGGATAAGGAAGCTTTTACATCGGATAAAGTTATTGAATATAGCTTACCTGAAGAGCTTACTGAAGAATTGATAGAGTTATCCAAGCGGCATAGAAAAACAATTAATACCGTTGTTCAAGGAGTTTGGGGAATCGTTCTATCTTACCTTAGTGAAAGCAACTCAGTATGTTATGGGGTGACAAGCTCAGGAAGGAACCTCAGCATTCCGCATATCGAATCAGCTGTAGGCTTATTGATCAATACTCTTCCATTCTCTTTGAAAATCGATTGGGAGGATGATTTACAATCCTATTTCACCGCTATTCAAAACAAGCAATTACAAATGAGAGAGTATGAGTTCAGTTCACTTACGGATATAAAGCGATACGCTGAAATTCCATGGGATAGGGATTTATTTCAACATATATTTGTATTCGAAAATTATCCGAGCGCAGAACAGGCAGATGATTCGCCAATCATGATCGAAAGTTCAGTTGGAAGTGAATCAACTAATTTCGATCTTACGTTCTCTGCAGCTGTAGTGCAATCAAAGTTGCATTATAAAATCATTTATAAAAACAATAAATTCGATGAAAATGAAATTTTAAGTTTTATGGATTCCATGCAAGAAATATTCTTAAATCTAACAAAAGATGAAACACTATCTATTGGTAAATTAATAAATCACTTGAAAGTTGGGGCCCGATGATAAGTAAATCGATGACGACGAATAAATTGATGTCAATAACTGAAGCTTTTAAAAAAATGGCGGGCGATAATCAATCAAAAGCGGCACTTTATGAAAATGAACGGCAAATAACTTATAAAGAATTAGATATTCTCTCAGATAATCTTGCCAAAAGGATCATTGATTTGGGAATTCAAGAAGAAACAATGATCGGGATTCCAAGCAAAAGGTCCATTGAACTGATCATAGGGATGCTTGCCATTATAAAGTCTGGCTGTTGCTATGTTCCAATAGATGAAAAGTACCCATTAAAAAGATTGGAATATATGCTTGAGGATACGGATATGGAGTTCTTCTTATCATTTAATGATCATGAAGGGAAGCTCAGTGAATTGGATATTGAACCAATTCCATTTGAGATTAAAGAACTGAGCAGGGAAGGGCACACTCCTGTGAACCGTTCTTCAGAGAATGGTCTAGCGTATGTTATTTATACATCTGGAACGACTGGAAAACCAAAAGGCGTAATGATAGAACAAAGAAGCGTAGTCAATTTAGTATTGAACTCTGAAATACTTGAAATAAACGAAAATAATAGAGTGGCTCAATTTTCCAACCCTTGCTTTGACGCCGCAACTTTTGAGATATGGGGAGCGTTATTAAATGGAGCAACATTATTCCTGATGACGAATGAGTTCACTTCTTTTGATGATTGGAAAGAAGCCATATCGATTGGAAAGGTGGATGTAGCTTTTTTTACGACCGGTCTTTTCAATGCAATGGTTGATGAGGATCCATTAATTTTTGAAGGATTAAAGAAAATTGTGGTTGGCGGAGATAAAATCTCGATTTCCCATGTCAAAAGATTGAAGCAGACAATCGGTCATTTTTCCTTAATTAATGGGTATGGACCAACTGAATGCACAACCTTTGCCATTTGTCATGAAGTTGAAGATAAGGATGTAGATGTTATTCCTATTGGAAAGCCATTGACCAATGTCGAAATCAGGATTTTATCTGAAGAACAAGTTGAGGTAGGCGATGGTGAAATAGGCGAAATCCACATTGGCGGTCAAGGGGTCATGAGAGGCTATTTAAATCAGCCACAATTAACACAACAAGCTTTGATCATGGATGATTTGAATCAAACGAAGTGGTATAAAACAGGTGATCATGGCATCCGGTTAAATAATGGTGAGATCCTTTACAAAGGACGAAAAGACAGTCAAGTGAAAATTCGCGGCTTTAGAATAGAACTGAATGAAATTCAAGATAAGCTTGATAAGTACATGAAGGTTGAAAGTTCAGTAGTAGCAGTTAAAAACATCAATGATGAGAATTATGTTATCGCGTATTACAAACATAAGGATGAAAACGCGAAAAATGCTGAAAAGGATATTAAAGATTATCTGGGCAATGAATTGCCGAATTATATGATTCCACACTTTTTTGTCAGAGTGGATGATTTTCCGCTTAATGCCAACGGTAAAGTGGATAAAGCGAAATTATTGGAAATGGATATCATGCAAAATAAGACTTTTTTAGCCAATCAAGAATATGGAAAGAAAAAAGAAGTATTGGAGATTTGGAGAAATATATTAGGAAATCAAAGTTTAGGATTAGACGACAACTTCTTTGAAAATGGAGGCCATTCCATTTTAGCTACCAAACTGGTCTATATAATGAAGGAAACTGTACTTCCTGAAGCTACTTTACAGATTTTATTGGAAAATAATACAGTGAATAAATTTGTTGGTGCACTTGAAATTGATTCATCTGGCAGTATGGAAGCTGTGATGGAGAAGGACTCCACACTCGATCGATCGCTTATGGAGAAAATAAGGAAAATATGCACTAAACCAGTTAAATTTGAAAAGAATATGATGATTACTGGTGGAACAGGGTTTTTAGGAGCCCATCTATTAAACAAATTGTTACGGGAATTGGAACATGTCAAAATATATTGTTTGGTTAGATTTCCTTCAAGAAATAGATTGAAAGATACTTTAATGAAATATGGTCTTTGGCAGGATGAGTTCGAAAGTCGAATCGTTGTAATTGAAGGGGATTTTAGTAAACATCAATTCGGTTTGGATGATATTACATATGAGAAATTAAGCAATGATGTTTCCCATGTATATCATGTCGGTGCCGAAACGAACTTCTTCGAGCCGTATAGTAAATCAAAGGTTTCAAATGTGGATGGTGTAGTGGAGATCATTAAGTTTGCTTCATCATACACTCGGAAAAACATCTATTATGCGTCAACGCTTTCTGTCTTGACCGGCGAAAGGAAATGGGATGAGGAAGACGAATTGGTTTACTCCCCCGATTTAATGATCGGGTACAGCCAGTCCAAATGGGTAGCAGAGAAACTGCTTCTTCAAGCAAGGGAATATGGACTGACAATCGATATTTTTCGATTAGGCAGGATTTCATCTAATTCACTAAACGGGGTTTGGAATGAGAAGGATATGCTGTACAAGGTTTTTGAATCATTTATTGAACAAAGGATATTGCCATTTAAAGAGGAAATTCATTTTGAATTGATGCCAGTCGACTTTGTAAGTGAGTTTATGTATAAAATATCAAGATTGAATGAGAATCAGAAACTCGGAATCTATCACATGTTCAATGATCAGAGGGTTTCAAGTGAATTCGTGACCTCCTTCTTCGAAAAAAATAATATACCTTACTCCAATATGGATTTGCAAGAATGGTTACAATCTTTAAAGGAAAAGACACAATCTAATGAGATTCATTCATTAAGTGCTTTGTCCCAGTTAATTGATGAATCAACAAAATTAAAAGAGTCGGAAATCCTTCAATCCAAAACCAAGAAGGATATGGAATGGCTATCAATGAAAATGCCGGAAATTGATTCAAGGTATGTGGAAAGCTTTATGAAGTTCATGTTGAAATAATCTTTATTGAACTGGAGAAGGGGGATGAAAGGACTGAAGAAAACACTTTTTTGTTTCCCTTATGCTGGGGGAAGTGCATCTTTTTATAGAGAGTGGAAATTTGATGACGATGTGATAGAGGTAGTCCCGCTGGAATACCCTGGACATGGCAGTAAATATAGTGAACCATTGCGTGATCATATGGCTGATCTGACGGATAGCCTAATGGAAGAAATGGAAACGAAATATCAAATTCAATCATTGGAAAACATCTCTTTGTTTGGACATAGCATGGGTGCGATAGTAGCCTATGAAATTGCGGCAAAATTAGAAGAGAGATATGGCAATAAAGTAGAGCATTTATTCATTTCAAGTAAATCGTCCCCAGATTATAAAGTAGGTCAAATCGATTGTTCTAATTCAAATAATTTAAAACAATCACTGAAAAAAATCGGGGGAACGAACAAGGAGCTCTTAGAAACGGAAGATTTCATGACATTATTCCTGCCGATAATACAATCGGATTTAAATGTTTTAGCCAACTACCACGATGAAAATAAACGCAAAAAAAAGGTGGAAAATAAAGCAGTTTTGCTATTGGGCTCAGAGGATTCCGTGACGAAGGAAAGTATGGAAAGCTGGAATGAATACATTGAACATATTGAAGGATTGCATATATTAAAGGGAGATCATTTCTATTTAAAGCAAAACCAAGATATTGTATTAAAAATCATTCAAGAGTATTTACTAAGAAGTCGTTGTGAAATTCTGATTTAGGTATATGCAATTGTTTGTGAACTCGGATTAGGAATAATTAATGTAAAAAGAATATGACCCAAAAGTGTTCAGATCATGACTCTAGAATTATGGATTATATCCAGATTTTAAAGATGAAATGATTTCAGACACTTTTGGGTCCTTTTTTTCTATCTAAGCTATAATGCGACTTTGGTTTTTAAGCTGGTTATTAATGGGCTAGACACTATTTATTGAAATCATATATATTATCATGTAAGGCTCAAATTGGAGCAGCTAAAGTCTCTAAAGTTAATGGGGAACAATTATCATTGGTTGTTATTATTATTATCAGCCAGTATGTTTGGGGATATGATTAAACATTGACTCATAACGGTACGAAAAATTTACCTTTGATATAAAGAATATGAAGCAAAAAAATGCTCCAAATAGTTTTTTTGAAAGAATGGATCTCTATACAGATTTTCATGTTTAATTAGAAAGATAAAGAAGGGTTGACGCAATTGATAACAACGACCAAATTTTATAAGAAAAAACGATGGATGATTCCGATCTCTATCATGATCATTCCAATTATCCTTGTATTAATAATAGGGAAATTCACACCGGTACTTAATACCTTTATGATCAAGCAGCTTTTCGAAGCAGATTCTTTTGCATCTCCTAAAAACATGGAGATCATTAAAGAACAGGTTCATGTCGAAAAAGATTTAACTTATGATAAGCATGGAATGGATAATAGTATTTTAGATATTTATTATCCCAAAAATATGAATAAACCACTCCCCGTTATCATGTGGATACACGGAGGTGCTTTTGTATCAGGCAGTAAGGAACAAACAAAAAAATATGGAATGGCATTAGCCAATGAGGGATATTTCAGGGCAACAAACAGGACAACAAAATCAACAGCAAAATCAACAACAAAATCAATTAATGGAACAAATCCAGCAATTTGCTAGCCAAGCACAAAACCAACTGCAACAAACTGATCAACAATTACAACAGTCCATTCAACAAGCAATCCAATCTTTAAACCAATGTCTTCAATATGCACAAACAACTCAAGCGCTTAACCAGATCAATCAAGTAGTAGGTCAAGCACAACAGCAATTTAACCAATTGGGTCAACAGCAAGGTCACCAACAAGGTCAACAACAAATGAGCAATCAGCAATATGGCCAAATGGGACAACAACAAAACCATTTACAATAATTTTACCTAATTCAATCTATTTGAGAATCCAGTACTATATTGGATTCTCTTTATTTATGTATTTAAATTTTTAACCGGGTATTCCTTGTTTATAAACCCGATTATCAATGCAATAAATACAACATAAATCCAATGGAGTGCCGGTAATTTCATTCATCCCCATGATCCGTCTACCCTTATAAATATGTCTAGTTACAGATTATGAGGGAGGTATGGGGTGGTGAGTTGATTGATAAATTTAAGGCTTATCTTCTTTATTTTCAACAATACTTCAAGTATCCTTAATTTGAATAGCGACTATAGTAAATGAGGGATAAGCCGTGAAGCAAATATATAGTGATGTCATACAATTTCGGGGTACACATTATGAGTTTGGGTACATGCAAGGGAAGGAATTAAAAGATTCACTTACGGTGAAAAATCGTGAAGATCAGTGGAAGATTAGGCAGCCGCGATTTACGGTTGAGGAAGAAGAGGTCAAGAACGCAATTACACAATTCGCCCCTGGAGTTTGGGAAGAATTACTGGGGTTGCAAGAAGCGTTGAAATGGCCAATTGACCGCGTGCTGCAAGAGTTCGGTGGATATCGATTGGATTATGTTCGGTCGGGCTGCTCCATCATGACTGGCGATGATTATCTGATTCGCAATTATGATTACCACCCAAAGACATATGAAGGACGCTATGTTTTATTCCAGCCAACCGATCAAGGGTATTCAAGCATAGGCCCGAGTCAGCGAGGGACTGGCCGGATGGATGGGATGAATGAAAAAGGTTTGGTGATAGGCTATAATTTCATGAACCGCAAGAACCCTGGTGATGGTTTCATTTGCTGCATGATTGGCAGACTGATTGTTGAATCGTGTGCGAACGTACAGGAAGCGGTCGCGATGTTGAAGGAAATCCCGCATCGTCATTCCTTCACTTACGTCGTCTATGATAAAAGCGGAAGTACCTATATCGTGGAAACCTCTCCGAGAAATGTAGAGGTGCGCACGTCAAATGCCTGTACCAATCACTTTGAAATCATGAAAAATGAGAACCGTAACCATCTTATCGATTCGAAACGCCGATTGGAGATCATCCAAGATCATGAAGGGAGACTTTCATCTGCCTACGATGCTTACAGGTTGTTTAATGATACCGATCGAGGTGTCTTCTCGGATTTATATAGCAGCTGGGCAGGAACGATTCATACATCCGCTTATTTACCTAAGGAGATGAAAGCTTGGATTGCCTTGGGAGGGAACCAGGAGCCGACTTCAATAGATTTTGCGAAATGGCTCGATGGGGAAGATGTTGATTTAGAACGAATCAAAGGTGTAATTGATACGGATATCCCCTTCGTGCATATGGATGAGGGAGCGAATTGGTTTCGGAATTGAACGTTCTTGAACCCTTTAAGTAAATTTCAATTACGTTGAATAAGTAAGATATTTAAAGGGCCCAATCCTTGGATTGGGCTTTTGCTGTTCTATTTTTAGGCAAACGGATCCTGGAACTTTTTATTAGTGGATCTGCCAGTAATATAATATGATAGAGGAACAGATTTTGGATTGGGATTAAGAAGCTGGAAGTCTGTTTGTGTACAATGGATAAGGGGATGTGCGAATGTTTTCTACAGCTATTGGATGGTTTCGGTTTATTACAATAATTGAGGGGATCTCATATGTTCTATTGCTTGCTATTGGTATGCCCATTAAGTACTTATTGGATATTGGGGAAGTAACACTCATTTTAGGCAGCATCCATGGTTTCTTATTTGTCGTGTTTGGGCTATTACTGCTCTATGTGAGCATTAAATCAAAATGGTCCTTTTTTAAAATGGCGATGATCTTCATCGTTTCATTCATCCCATTTGGGAATTTCGTAATCGACCGCAGGATATTGAAGCAAAGTTAAATGATAAAGAACCTGATTTCGTATTTATTCAGTACTTTTACTTTTGACAAATCCATAAAAAACGTCTTCCTATTTAATTGGAAGGCGTTTTTTTTTATAGATTTAAGCTTGCTGTAAGGTTGGCATAATTATGCTGTAAGGATGAGCATGTAAAGTATAAGTATCAACAATATTGAAGAGGTGAAATACATGGAACCATTATTAAAAGTAGAAAATATTAAAAAAACTTATGGTAAATCAAGCGCTTCCTACACAGCGTTAGAAAATATATCTTTTGACATTCATGAAGGAGAATTTGTAGGTATCATGGGACCTTCTGGAGCGGGGAAATCGACTTTGCTTAATATGTTAGCAACTATTGACTCTCCAACAGAGGGGGAAATATATATGAATGATACGAGCATTCACGATATGAAGGGAGCCGAATTAACAGATTTCAGACGTGATAACCTTGGTTTTATCTTCCAAGACTACAATTTGCTCGACTCATTGACTGTGAAGGAAAATATATTATTACCACTGGCGATTGCGAAAATTCCAGCGAAAGAAATTAATATCTTAGTGAATCGGATTGCTAAAGTATTCGGGATTGAAGGTTTACTAGCTAAATATCCATACCAAATCTCCGGTGGCCAAAAGCAAAGAACAGCTGCAGCCAGGGCGCTTGTGACAGAGCCAGCATTGATCCTTGCAGATGAGCCAACGGGTGCGCTTGACTCAAAATCGGCGACAGGCCTGCTGGAAAGCTTAAGTGAATTGAATGAAAATAATAATTCCACCATCATGTTGGTGACACATGATGCATATGCCGCAAGCTTCTGCCGTCGTATTATTTTCATCAAGGATGGAACGCTTTCAACAGAAATTTATCGTCGTGGCCGAACACGTAAAGCTTTCTTCCAAGAGATTTTGGATGTCCTTGCAACAATTGGAGGTGAGGTAGATGACGTTATTTAGTCTAGCGAGAAAAAATATTGCACGAAACCTCTCCCAATATTTTTTATATATCGCATCCATGGTTTTTAGCATTATCATATACTTCACATTTGTAACATTAAAATATAGCGACACGATTGCAGAACAAACGGCTTCATCACAAAAATTAGGTTCATTGATGAGTGGTGCGGCAGTCATCCTGATTTTCTTCGTTGCCATTTTTATTGCCTATTCAAATTCATTCTTTATGAAAAAACGTAAAAAAGAAGTGGCATTATACGCATTGCTTGGCGTACGTAATCGTCAAATAGGGTTTATGCTCTTCTTTGAAAACTTATTACTAGGTTTGGTTTCATTAGTTGTGGGGATTTTACTTGGATTCCTTTGTTCAAAAGGATTCATGACGATTTTGATTTATTTAATGGGTTATGATGTCATAGCTCCATTTACATTTTCGGGATCTGCAGCTTTGAACACCTCTATCGTATTTCTTATTATTTTCTTGGTGACATCATTCCAAGGCTATCGTTTAATATATCAATTTAAACTAATTGATCTCTTCCATGCATCGAAAAAAGGGGAAGCGGCTCGGAAGCCATCAATGATTGTAGCCATTTTGGGAGTTTCCCTGATTGTCATTGGTTATTGGTTGGCGATGCAAGACCTTTTTACTTCTAAAGTGTGGGAAAAAGCCGGCTTTTTAATTACGGCACTCACTATTTTGACAACAGTAATTGCCGGTACGTTTTTATTGTTTCATAGCGTGACAGGCTTTGTGTTGGCCATGATTAAGAAAAATGAAAAATGGCTATGGAAAGGCCTTCATTTAATGACGATTTCGCAACTGCTATATCGCATTCGGGGTAATGCACGTACATTGACCGTAATTGCGGTGTTAAGTGCTACAACGGTAACGGCTGGCGGTGCGGTTTATGGTCTTTATTACAACGCAAATGACCAAGTTATGACCGCTGATCCGAATACCTTCATGTATCAGCAAACGGATGAAAAAATCGATCAACAAGTCAGCGCTGTATTGCCAGATACCATGTACGATAAAAATATCGTAGCACTATCTGTCCCATTTAATACGAAAGAATTAAACACGGCATCAGCATTCGATAGCTCGGAAAAAAGAGTTTATACAGTTATCGACGAAAAAACATATAACGAATTAGCAGAAGTACAAGGTAAGGAAGCACTGCTTGTGAATGATGACAATGCAGTCATTTTAGATATTGGATATGACAAAAGATTCTCACCTAAATACAAGGACAAGACCATTAAGACAGAAAACAGCAAGGCAATCACATTCCAAAGCTATAAAACACAAACAGTTTTAAATGCCGGAACAGCAGGCATTACAGTGGTTGTATCAAATGATCAATTTAAAGCATTGCAAACAGAAGGCGAACACCTAAATTATCGTGTTATTGGAATGGATCAAGCTTCCACGGATTTATCTGAAAAAATTGCAAAACAAATACCTGAAGAAGCGCTATTTTCTAGTGCACCTAGAGATTTCCAAACAAGCATCGAAGGTGTAGGCTCATTGCTCTTTATCGGAAGTTTTCTGGGTTTGGTTTTTTTAGCTGCTACAGGCAGTATCATTTACTTTAAAGTTCTAACTGAAGCTGAGGAAGATAAATCACAATATAATATGCTTCATAAAATGGGCGTTAACGCAAAAGAAATGAGGAAGTCCATTGCCTCACAAGTATTCGTAATCTTTTTCGTTCCACTGGCAGTGGGGTTATTACACAGTGCAATCGCTTTAAAAGCCTTCTCGGGCTTATTGATGATGGACCTAGCAAAACCTGTGTTGATCTGGATGATTGCTTATACGGTTATCTATGGGCTGTATTATATCTTAACGGTAGCTTCCTATAATCGTATTATCACACAAAATAATAAAACAGAAGGATGATCGGAATGAAGAAATTTTTTATGGTAGTTGGTATTTTGTTAATACTGGGAGCGGCGGGAGTCTTCGCGCTTAATAAAATAGACTTTAACCGCATGAATGCCGACAATTATTATTTGCAAGTTACAGAGGATGGGGTACAGCATGAAACCAAACTGGATGATGGTTCAGTCATGACTTATTATTCTTATAAACTGGACGCCAAAAATGCAGATGGTGAAATGATACCACTTGAATTCACCGCACAAAAAAATCTTCGAAAAGATGCTTACTTAAAGATGTACGTGAAAAATGGTGATGAAGTTTCGTCATATGATGAAGTGAAATTTGAGGAAATTCCAAAAAAGGCACAAACAAAATAAAATAGGAAAGAAGGGCTGTCTGTAAGTGAAGGACAGTCCTTTCTCTGTAAGAAAAATAATTATAAAAGTAGAGTAATGGTGGTTCCTTCATTTTCAACGCTAGTCAAATTAAGTTTCCCATTATGAGCCAGAATAATATCTCTTGCAATAGCCATTCCTAAACCAGTCCCATGTGCACTGGCTGTATTCGTACCTCGATAGTATCGTTCAAAAACCTGTTCTATATCTTTAGGGGGAATACCTCGGCCATTATCGGCAATGGTAATTTGGGTATGAAGTTCTGATCGTAGATGAATATCATCAATTTGTATTTTAACAACGACATTTTCTTCGTTATGCACGAGTGCATTGTAGATAAAGTTAAATATAGCCCGTTTCAGTAATTTTTTATCCACTTGATGTGTTGCCTTATCCACATTTGCCTCGAATTCAACCTGGCGATCACCAAATTGTGAATCATTTAAAAGCTCGATCGTCATTTCTCGTATAAACCCAACGATATCTACATCTTCAAATTGCAAAGGGAGTCGTTGATTGCGTAAACGCATCGTTAAATTTAGATCATCCAACAAATCTTGCATATAAATGGACTGTCTATTAATAATGGACGTATACTCATACAGTTCCTGTGATGTTAAATCAGTGGCGTTATCCTTCATCAATTCTGTATAACCATGGATTGAAGCGAGTGGTGTCTTCATGTCATGAGAAACATTGCTAATCCATTCCTCACGCATTTGGTCGAGTTGATCACGTTCTTTCTCATATTGATCTAACTTTACCGATAGTTCATTCATATTGCGAAACACATCTTCATAAACACCTTTTGGTATGCTCATCCTTTTAAAGCGCTTCTCCCGGAGCTGCTGAATTCCTTCTATTAATATGTTAAGCGGACTCGTTAACCTTTTACCAAATAAGAATCCAATGACGATTGCAATAATGATATCCACAATTAAAAACAGTAAAAGGAACACTTTAAAGTTTTTAAAAACTTTTTCATAATCATAGGTCAGGACATAGCGACCTATTTTCTGATCCTTAACGCCTACAAAATAGCTGAAATCATGGGCCGCTCCTGCAAAAACAGTCGTCTCTGCATCAACTTCTTTATACTTATACATTTGGACGATTTCAACAGGGGAATACATGGTTTGCAATTTTGGAGGAGTATAAAAGGCAGCCACTTGCTCACCCTTATTATTCAAAAATTGTATCCAGGCGTTATTCTCCTGCAGTTTTTCTAGTCCTTCTTCATTTACAATTGGTTTGTTATCTTTTAGTTCTACATATTGTGAAAATGTTCTGCTAAAGTTTTCTGCAGATGCTTCTTCAGTCCCGAAATTATGCATGGCCCGATAAAAGAGTAAGCTTAAGAGTAAAATTGTATTTACAATCCCTACGATTACAACTATTGCCACAACGGATACTAAAAAGCGCCGTGTCAATTTCCACTTCATCTTGTTTCACCCCTTGGTTTGTAATTTATAACCAAGCCCTTTAACAGTTATTAAAAACGAAGGTTTTGAAGGATCTGCCTCGATTTTTTCGCGTAAACGGCGAATATGTACCATCACTGTATTATCAGAGCCAAAGAAATCATCGCCCCACACATGTTCGAACAAAGTTTCTTTGCTTAAGATCTGATTCGGGTGATGCATAAAACAGCTCATCAGACCGATTTCTTTGGCTGTGAGCTCAATCGTATTGCCATCCTTTTTCACTTCATTTTCATTTGCACTAAGCTCAAAAGGACCAACTTGCAAATTTTTCGGAACAGCTTTTTCATCCGAAAAGCCAGCACGCCTCAAATGTGCCTTTATTCGATATGCTACTTCTTTCGGACTGAATGGTTTGGTGATATAATCATCCCCGCCTATCGCCAACCCTAAAAGCTTATCAATTTCCTCATCCTTTGCCGACAAAAATAAAACGGGAACATTCGACACCTCACGAATTTGCTTGCATAAATCATAGCCTTCACCATCTGGCAGCATAATATCTAGCAGCACAAGTGCAGGATTGATCTCCTGAAACTTTGACCAGCCATCCGCAACTGTTCCAGCCGTAACAATATTCGGGATACCTTCTTTATGTAAAACGGTCTCCATGAGACGTGCCAAATCTTCTTCATCGTCAATAATTAAAATCCACTGATCATTAGACATTCTTGTACCTCCCAAACTTCAATCATACCCTACAGTATAGTTTACCCCATAGGAAAAAATAAGGGGGAAGGGATAGATATTTCTCGAATAAGTGGTGACTTTGGCATCCGTCATAATTTTTTCAAAACGTTATGGATAAGAGCAATTAAGTTTTACTAAAAAATGAAAATGTACTTTCAAGATCAGGACTCCGATGCCTGATTTTTAGTTTAGTGGGTTTCCTTTCATTTGGGGAGAAAGAAGATCGTGCTTCATACTGATTTGGTAAAGGTTGTGTGATAAACTGTTTAAAGTATTGCTAGGAAGATTATGCTAAGTAATATGATTCGCTGCTGTTCTTTTGACCCAAATCATTCTATAAAAGTTATTAGCGAATGTGGAAGAATAAAAGGAGAAAAAATAATGGAAACAAAAAAAGTGTTACCCGTTCTTTTTTTAGTGATGTTTTTAGTCATGGTCGGATTTGGGATCATCATTCCCGTCATTCCGTTCCTTGCTGAAAAGGTTGGCGGCAGTCCTACTGAGCTTGGTCTTTTAATGGCTGTTTATTCATTAATGCAATTATTTTTTGCTCCGATGTGGGGACGTATATCTGACCGGATAGGACGTAAGCCTGTCATGATAATCGGGATTGCTGGATTGGCCCTTTCGTTTTTCATCACGGCTTCGGCAGATTCCTTATGGGTATTATTTGTAGCCAGGATCATTGGCGGGATTTTGTCTTCGGCAAACATGCCAACCGCAATGGCGTATGTGGCTGATATCACGACGCCGGAAGATCGAGGAAAAGGGATGGGGATCATCGGTGCGGCTACAGGGCTTGGATTCATCTTTGGTCCGGCGATTGGCGGGGTATTCTCCAAATCAAGTTTGAATTTACCGTTTTACATTGCTGGAATTTCTTCTTTGATTACTTTATTTTTAGTAATTGCGATTCTGAAGGAATCACATACTGTTGAAAAGAGGGCCCAACAGTCTAAAAATGAAGAGTCCATGTGGAAAGCCTTTAAAGGGCCTCTTACAACCATGTTCTTTCTGCAATTGATCGTCACCCTTTCAATGGCAGGACTCGAAACGACTTTTGCCTATTTCGCAGCCAAAAAGGCTGATATAAGTCTTGTCCAATTAGGCTATATCTTCATGATCATGGGGTTTGGCAGTGCGATTGTTCAAGGTGGACTAGTGGGTAGGCTGACAAAGAAATATGGGGAAGGCGCGGTCATACGAATGGGAATCATCGTATCGGCAGTTGGTTTCATTCTGATCCTGTTTTCTTCCGGTTTTTGGACATCGGCGGTTTTCCTGACGATTTTCGGAGTGGGTAATGGGTTCATCCGGCCGGCAATTTCGGCACTGCTGACCAAAAGTTCCATGACGGGCCATGGCAGTGTAACTGGACTGCTATCTTCCTTCGACTCATTCGGCAGGATTGCAGGTCCTCCGATAGGCGGTTGGTTATTTTCGATTTCGATAGATTTACCATTTATATCGGGCGCGATCCTTTCCGTTTTTGCTTTGATTCTTTTTCAGGTATATCATGCACGGACACAGACTAAACAGGTCCAAGTATCTCATTAATTTGATGATGGGCAAAAACCCCCCATTTCTAAAAATGGGGGGCGGCCGCGAGCGGTGCTTGAAAAAGCACCGTTTTTTATTGAATCATATTAAGGAATTTACGTGTACGCGCTTCTTTAGGGTTTGTGAAAATCTGTTCGGGTGTTCCCCGTTCCATTATTTTTCCTTCATCCATGAAAATGACCTCGTCGGCGACCTCACGGGCAAAACGCATTTCATGGGTTACCACGATCATTGTCATGCCTTCTTCTTTTGCCAGGTCTTTCATGACCTGTAACACGTCTCCAACTAGTTCGGGGTCAAGAGCGGAGGTGGGTTCATCGAATAGCATGACCTTCGGCTCCATGGCCAGGGCCCTTGCAATTCCGACTCGTTGCTGCTGTCCGCCGGACAATTGAAAAGGATAAAAATCGATTTTTTCACCTAAGCCCACTTTTGTAAGCAGGGCAGCAGCCGTTTCTTTCGCTTGATGTTTGGCTATGTTTTTTACAATGATGGGGCCTTCCATAACATTTTCCACTGCTGTTTTGTGGGGGAAGAGGTTATAACTTTGGAAAACCATCCCAGTCAAACTTCGAAAAGATGTAATCGATTTTTTTCTAACGGTTTTTTTGAAGTCCATTAAGCTTTGATCGATTTCAATCGTCCCGTCCGTTGGCACTTCAAGGAGATTCAAACACCGAAGAAAGGTTGTTTTACCTGAACCCGAAGGACCGATCAATACAATGACTTTACCCTGCTCCACTTCCAAATCAATGCCCTTTAAAACTTCAAGGTCACCAAACGATTTATGAAGATTCTTAATGTTGATCATTTTAAAATCTCCTTTAACTACTGCGGTTCTTATTTTGCTACATAACGATTAAGTCTGTCCTCTAAACTTCCTTGAATGAAAGATAAAATAGTACACAAAATCCAATATAAAGCAGCTGCTTCTATGTAAATTAGCAGAAATTCATAGTTTTTTGCAGCGATCTCCTGAGCTTTACGGAATAGTTCCGTTACAAGAATGAGTGATGCAAGCGATGTATCTTTTATAAGGCTAATGAACGTGTTGGATAATGGGGGAATGGATACACGTGCTGCTTGCGGCAAAATGATGCGCTTTAAAGCTTGGGTATATGTCATCCCGATTGAATAGCCTGCTTCCCATTGTCCTTTTGGTATGGATAAAATGGCTGCTCGTATAATTTCCGAAGCGTATGCTCCCACATTTAAAGAGAATCCTATAATAGCCGATATGAAAGGATTAATGGTTACACCTAAATTTGGAAGTCCATAGAAAATAATAAATAATTGCACAAGTAAAGGTGTCCCGCGGATGATTGACACATATACACGCGCAATTATTTGAAAAATTTTAATGGAAGATAATCTAGCTAATGCTGTAAGTACAGCGAGAATAAGGCCGATAACAAATGAAATTAGCGTTAGTGGAATCGTATATTGAATGGCTCCCTCTATCATCGGATAGAGGGAGGTTTGAGCGATGGAAACAAGCTGGTTCATACGCTCAGGGTCACTGAAAATATTACTTAGGAGAAACATCTTCACCAAACCATTTATCTGAGATTTTTGCGTAAGTGCCGTCTTTTTTCATGGCTTTAAGTGCTTTGTTTACTTCTTCCACTAATTTGTCGCTGTCTTTTCTGAACATTAAACCACTGGCGACTCCGCTTTTTTCCTCATCAGCCACTTTGATAGGTGCATCCGGGTGTTTCTTTTTATAATCAAGGTACGACAATTTGTCATTGATCGTTGCATCTACACGTTTAGAACCGATAAGCTGTACAGACTGGGAAAACCCTTCTATACCGGTAACCTTTGCACCATGTGATTTGGCTATTTCATTGTAGTTACTCGTTAAAGATTGAGCAGAAGTCTTACCTTTCAAGTCATCGAATGATTTAATATCCGAATTATCTTTGTGAACAAGTAAAACGGCTCCTGATTGAATATATGGGTCAGAGAAATCATATTTCTTTTGACGGTCTTTATCGATGCCCACTTGGTTTGCGATCATATCAAAACGTTTGGCATCCAATCCTGCAAACATGCCGTCCCATTGTGTCTCCTTGAAATCAGCTTTCACTCCAAGGCGTTTTGCGACTTCTTTAGAGATTTCAACATCAAACCCCGTTAATTTGCCTGAATCATCGTGGAATGTGAAAGGAGGGTATGTACCTTCTGTTCCGACGGTTAATACGCCATCTTTTTTGACTTTATCATATAGACTTTCTTGTGAAGAAGACTTATTGCCGTTATCGTTCGCCTCATTTTTTGTATTTGAACCACATGCAGTAAGTACAAAAGTGAAAGCTAACAATAGCGATAAAAGCGGAACCATTTTTTTCATTTCGGTAAACCTCCTAGTAATCTGATAGGGATTGATACAATGTGATACTAAACAAGAATAGGAAAAAAGTCAATGAAAATAACTTATATGATTAGTGTTAATGAATCTTGGTGAATTATACGGATTTTGACGGATCGGAGTGAAATAATATTAAAAGAAAGAAGTATAATTCCCGCTTAATTAATTCGAGGAAGGAACTTAAAGGAAATGAACGGTTCATTAAGATTGCATATCCTTTCTGTGGGGACAAAAAGACCCTCATCCACGTCGATTATTAGCTAAGTGGAAGAGGGCCTTTTTGGACTGTCCGGAACTATTGAATGGATCTTTTTAACTTAGTGTTTATCATCATGTTTTCTGTCCTCTACGCTGATAAAAATTTGGTATGAATAGAACCAAAGGTCTTTATAGTTACGTTTGTTGATTTTTGAAAAACGTGTTTCGTTATCCTCGTTCTCCGTCTTCGTATCGATTAGCGGTTCACCGTCAATCGTTTCTCCAGAGACATTTGCCCCTAGATTCGTGCCTCGCAAACGGAAATATTGATTCATTATTTGCTTTGACCTTGTAAGTGATGGCATGAAAACCGTCGCCATCGGTTTTCCAGTCTTTACTTGTAAAGCGTTTAACCACTTTTGCCGTATCATTGGTAGCTTTATTATAAGCAGGTGTTCCAGGCACAGTTTTTCCGGTTACTCCCCCGAAATTAAATCCACATGATCCACTTTGACTGCGTCCCCGTTGTTGTTCTTTTCGGGCTCTTAAATCGGATGGTGATCTTGACTTCCGGGATATGGGGAATGGGCATTTCACAGCCTGTCATCATGTGTGAAAATTGTTGAACTGTGTGACTTATACATTTAAAGAATATTTTACGATGACTATAGATTTGATTAGGATAATCATTATTTTTCACTAATGGGTGGCTAGAATAGAGCGGAGTTATCTTGAAGTCAGGTTATAGATATCTTAAGGATTTTTCATGCCGTATATGACACGCCTGCAAAATAAAAGGGGTGATTCACCATGATGAATCACCCTTTTGAAAATGATGCAGTTAATCCCAAACGCTAATTCTAGGAACTCCGGCAGTTCTTAAGTAGTCCAATAATTGACCAGTATGTACTGACTCATGATAAGCGATTCTAAGTAACATGTCTCCTAAATCTCTAATATATCCCATATTAGAGCGATCAATTTTAATATTTGATAAGTCGCTTTCGTTGAAGGATTTTATTGTTTCCAAAAAATCACGCCTGTAGGGTTCGGCAAAGTTTAATTCTGCTTCGACAGAGATAAGTGGCTGTTTTTCGAATGGTGATTCATAAACTGATAAGCTACCTTGATTTTTAATAGATAAATGATAGTAATGCTCACTATCAAGGACATGTCTAACCATTTCTAAACAACTCATTGCCTTGTCATCTGGTTTCCAATGGAGAGTGTCATTAGGTATTGAAATCCATAGTTTAATGTTTCTTCTTCTGACCTCTTCCAGATTTAAGATGATTAGTTCAATTGATTTCATAATTTCCTCCTCATTAAGCAGTGTATATCATTACTATACACGGTTTGATGCGTGATTTATTGAATTATTTTGAAAATAAGGAAAAATTAATGATCGTTCGAAGTTGTATATTAATACGTGTTCCTTCTAATATATATTGTACCGTTCCTGTTTAATTCAATTAGGATATCGTATAAGGTTAGCCAGTTTCTACTTGTTGGCCTTTTTAAAGGAATCTCTAATACCATGCCAAGGGAGGACATATGGGCGGAGGTTTTCGTTCAATTAGATTGTCCGTGATTAAATGTAGAACAGATTATTTTAATGAGGCAACCTAGAGAGGAATTAGATCATGATTAAGGTTTAATAAAAGGTTGAATAGACTACAGGGAAAATGCCTATGAATCCATGTAGAATTTACAGGCGATTTCATTTTCCTTGTTGTTCATTGCATGGAGGAACACAAGATTCATATATCCGTGTAATCCTAATATTCCTTATTTGAGAGTCCAATTAATGAAGGATAAAACAGAATGTATTTTAATCGATTTCTTCGTATTTATGGTGATAGGGGGCAGGAGGACCCTTTTAAATCAATGATTGAATTAGAATGTCATCATGATAAATTAAAATCGGTTTAAATCCAAATTCTTTAAATTTTTGCAATGCTTCAGGGTTATATTTGTTCACAAAACCGGATACTACAAGGATCCCTTTTTTTCTTGCATAAGCTACTAATCCTGGTAAAAGGGATTGCAGATTTCCCTTTCCTCTATACTTCTTCTCAAGCACTATATAATTAATATGAGCCACTTTAGATAAATAAAGATTATAACAAAGAAATCCCACTACTTTACCTTTATCATTACAAATCACAAGTACCTTATGTGACTTTTGCAAAATTTCATTCACTGTATCAGACGAAACCCGAAAATTACTTACCGTAATTTCCGTTAATTTCTTGATGTCTTTTTTAGGTTTCCAGTCTCGAAAGTACATCGTAATTTCTCCTTTATCTCTATTGGATATAACAGTTATTTACCAGAAATATATAGCTAGGACTTGTATATACATAACCAAAACTTAGCAATCAGCATTAATGTTTTATTAATATGGAATCCCTTTAGAGTATTCCAAAGGGATTCCATATTAATCTTTAAAAAAGAAACCTCTTAAAAATTCCGTTTAAATTCCTTGATTGAATTACCGTTATTGTTTTTTAATAAATTTTCCAAGACTCTTATCAAGCCAGCCCTGCGGCTGCTATTTCCAATTCTGGAATTGCCGCTTCTAAAATTACTAGTTCTAGAACTACTTGTTCTTCTTAGTTTTTTATTTGACACTGTAATCATCCTTTTGTTTTATAATTTTCCACATTACTAATTTATGTGTAATTTCCCCTTTTGCTTGGACAAGTTCCTTAATTATTGCCACCGTGGTATATACCATTTAATGTAATAATATGGTATAATTTTTGTGAAGTAATTCACAAAAAGGATGTTACTGGTTATTACTCGAACTATTAACACATAACAGAAAGCGGGTTGTTATATGCTGAAGAAAGTGGTTTTAGCTGGCGGGACTGGTTTTGTCGGTCAATATTTTGAAAATCATTTCAGGAATTTGGGATATGAGGTAAGAATCATCTCCAGGCAACCCCCGCATATCGGGTGGGATGATAAAGAAGGAATAAGGGAAACAATCGATAATTCGGATATGTTAATCAACCTCGCCGGAAAAACAGTCAATTGCCGCTACAATGTCAAGAATAAGAAAGAAATCTTAGATTCACGAACAAATACGACTGAAGTGCTCGGACAGGCGATTGAACAATGTGAAAATCCTCCTTCATTATGGATAAACTCAAGCACGGCAACCATATACAGGCATGCTGAAGATAAACCAATGACAGAAGAGCATGGTGTAATCGGTTCAGGCTTTTCCGTTGATGTAGCAAAAGCCTGGGAGCGCTCATTTTTCGATTTCCGATTACCCAAGACGAGACAAATTGCTTTACGGATCGCCATTGTATTGGGCGATGGGGGAGTGATGACCCCTTATAGGAATTTGGTTAAATTCGGCCTTGGAGGACATCAAGGATCAGGAAATCAGAAATTCAGTTGGATACATATAGAAGACTTATTTAACATTGTCCTTTTTCTGAGAAAAAATGAGGAGTTGAGCGGGGTGTTCAATTGTTCATCGCCGCACCCAGTTACAAATCGTGAACTGATGGCCTATTTGAGAAAGAACATGAATAAAAGGATAGGAATGCCTTGCCCAACACCCATGCTTGAAATGGGGGCTTTCTTTATGGGGACCGAAACGGAATTGATATTAAAAAGCCGCTGGGTCATACCTGAGAGGTTGGAAAAGGAAGGATATGCATTTAAATTCCATCATCTTGATGAAGCTCTTCATCAGATACTGATGAACTCTAATTAAGGGTATAAAATATTATAGATTGATTGCTATAATGATAGATATAAGATCATTAATGAAGGGGAATCGCAGAATGAATATGGCTCCATCAGAAAAAGTCGGAAGATTCAAAACAGGTATATTTTCAGAGTTGGCGACCCGCAAGCAGGCAGCGATGAAACGAGGGATGGATGTTATCGATTTGAGTGTCGGAAGTCCGGATTTACCACCGCCTGATTTTGTTGTGGATACGCTTGTGAAGTATGCACAGGATCCTAATTCCTATGGATATACGTTAAAAGGTACGCCTGAATTCCATGAGGCAGTCCGTTACTTTTATCGGCAGCGTTACGGAGTGGAACTGGATGCAGAAAAGGAAGTCCTGCAACTGATGGGATCCCAGGATGGCCTTGCACACTTGGCAACGGCGATGATAAACCCGGGAGATTATGTGCTGGTGCCAGATCCGGGATATCCAATTTATGAAGCGAGTGTTGAGCTTGCCGGCGGAATCATTCATCCGATGGCGCTTACTGCGGAGAATGGATTCCTGCCGCAGCTCAACGGCATTCCGGATGAAATAGTGAAAAAAACGAAAATGATGATCATCAGTTATCCGGGAAATCCAGTCACCGCCCTTGCTGATGAAGCTTTCTTTTCAGAAGTCATATTGTTTGCGGAAAAGAATGAGATCCTTGTGGTTCACGATTTTGCTTATTCTGAGTTGATTTTTGATAATCATCCACAAATTAGTTTTATGTCCATTCCTGGTGCCAAGGAAGTGGGGATTGAATTTAATTCACTTTCCAAAACATTTAATATGGCCGGCTGCCGGATTGGGTATGTGGTCGGCAATCGCGATGTGCTGAACATCTTGGGAACATTGAAAACACACATTGATTATGGGGTTTTTTATCCCATCCAAAAAGCTGCCGAAATGGCGCTTACTTCCAACCTTTCGCTGCTATCCGATCAGGTTAAGGAATACGAGTCCCGGCGTGATGCCTTGATATCAGGCCTTGCCGAAGGGGGATGGAAAGTGCCGAAGACCTCAGCGACCATGTTTATTTGGGCCAAAGTTCCAACTGGTTGGAAATCACGAGATTTTTCCTATGCACTGATTGAAAAAGCAGGAGTTACAACCGTTCCTGGAGATGCTTTTGGGAAACAGGGTGAAGGGTATGTCCGGATGGCTTTGGTCCAACCGGCTGAGAGGTTGACGGAAGCTGCTGAACGGATTCGATTGTTTTTGGAGGAATATCGAGTGTAAAAGTTGTCATTTAGTAAGGGAAGTAAAGGCATATCACTCCAGGATTTCACCCTCATGCAAATATGGGGAAAATTGAAGCGAAAAGCAAGTATCATGCCTATTGATTTATGTTCATTACATTGGGATATAAGAACGCTCGATCATGGATCGAACGTTCTTTATTTTTGTTTCTACTGCTTAATTATTTTTCGCGACTTTATTTAAAATGAAATAGGCTGATACAGCAGAGATTGCAGCAATTATCATTATAGGCATTTCCGAACGTTGCACAAAAATGACCTCATTGGATAATGTACCGCCGATATGTCCTGATCCTGAAAAATCAGGGGCATATGCAGCAGTTAGAATAAGTCCGGATAAAACTTGTAATATCATGAATATCACTAAGAAACTAATCGTGAAAAAAAGATACTTTTTCATTTTACACCTCCTCATTCATGTACGTATGTCCTATATAAAAGTTACAAAATTTTACACTTTTCGTAAAGGGAATTGGTTTCTCTCACTCTAGTTTTCTAAAACTATTTTGATTTTAAGAGAAGGTCCATCCTCGGATGGACCTTTTTAAAGGTGAATTTCATGGAGTTTTCGAACGTAAAATGGACAAGCAGCATAATATATAGCAAGTCCGTAACTATTTTTCAATAAAGTTGACTTAATATGATAGATAGGGGGAAAAGCAATGATCAACTGGAAAGTACGCCTTAAGAATCCGACGTTTATATTCACTGTACTCCTTCCAGGGCTTTTATTTTTGGCGCAGATGGTTGCTGCGTTCATAAACAATTTCATTACCCCAATAGGCTTTAGCATAACTGATGATGCAATTAACGGGGCATTAGGCATCATTAACTTCATAGCGCTTACTTTCTTTGGGGTCGGCGGTGTGGTCGATCATACCACGAAGGGTCTTAGCGACAGTGAAAATGCTCGACAATACGAGGAGCCCAAGTAATAGAAAAAAACAGATAACACCGTACTAGTTACACAACGGGGTTATCTGTTTTTTTGTTTTTTTGCAGGGATGTTGGTGGACGAATGAAATTTTTTTTGGTCTGAAAACTAAAATGCAACATACATTTAAAATTGTGGTTCATTTTCAGTTTGGGGAGGAAAAAGAATGAGTTATCGTTTACCAGTTTCAAAATGGCTTGCTGCCATAGTTTTACTCGGGGCATTGTTGACGGCATTCATATTCAGTCCGGCTAATGCTTCAGCTTCTATTAATTATGGTGATGAAGTGGCTGCTTTGGCAAAGAAGCAGGTGGGAAGCTCCTATAAATATGGAGGGACGACACCAATAGGGTTCGATGCAAGTGGTCTTACCCAATATGTATATAAAAATGCTGCGACGGAAATGAAGATTCCGAGAACGAGTGCGGAACAGTATAAAATCGGAAAGGCCGTGAAACAAAAAGACTTAATGGCGGGCGATTTGGTCTTCTATGCTACAGGTAAGAAAGGGCAGGTCTCCTTTGTTGGAATCTATTATGGAAATGGCACATTTGTCGGGACCACGACCAAAGGAGTCAAGGTGGTCAAAATGAGTGATAAGTATTGGAAAGAAAAATATATAGGGGCAAAACGAGTCATTAAGTAACAATTTGACTTTCATATAAAAAGTACAGCAAATAAAAGAGCATCGATTCAGATGCTCTTTTTGCTAGTCATATCCGGGATCGGGTCATTCATTCAATGATAATATCCGTTAATACAACATTGCCATTACGAACCTTTACCACGGCCACTGAAGGATTGGCCAATGCGTCCTTCTCCATTTCCTTAGCCTTTTCTTCGGATGCGAAATAATTGTCCAGACCGTATCTGATCTGAATGGTTTTAGCATTTTGCAGATCATAAGGGATTTCCAATTCCCCTTTTAGGTAAATGCCATTGCCGGGTTTTTCTTTCGATACGGAATCGACATCATATAGTCCATCGGCGTTTTGTTTTAAACGTACATATACCTTTTTATAATCACCCGTATTTCTAGTATTGAAATCGGATTTAATCGAGCCATCGAGTTGTGATGGCTTAACGGATTCAATTTCGTATTGCAATGCCACATAGCTGCCCCTAAACAAGTCAGTCGGATCGACCGGGGCAGTTTTGATTTTGATTACATCGCCTGTCATTGTTGTCCAGACTGGAGGAAGAGCCAAGACTAACAGAATCAAGACTGGAATGGAAAATACGATGAGTGGCCGGAATGATGGTTTATTCATTGAGTTCTCCTCCTTTTTTTCGTCGATTTTCAAAGAAGAAGCCAAAACCGATAAGCATGATGCCGCCGATGATGAATGTAAGCGATTTTGGCAGGAAGTCAAAGGAATCGATGTAATATCTGAAAATCAGTGCACAGATGATCACGATGCTGGTCAAACTTCCTTTTAGAATGAGATATAGCAGAAAAACGAAATAAGCTAGAGGGAACCAGATTGAAAAATCAAAGGTAAGGAAGAGTGCAGTAATACCATGTAACATATGCCCTTGTATGTGGGTGATGTTTTGTAATTTAGCTCTTACCGGAATATAGGCCAGTACGATTCCCAGCACAAACAGAATGGAAAGGACAATCGTATTCGAATTTTCAAACTCCAGCTTAGGCACGAATTCCATAAGAAATAAGGCAATTGTATTGATGGCTAAAGCGTTAATGAAAAAGGTCAGATATTTAGGGTAATCGAATTTCTTTAACATAATGTATAAAGCCGGTAAAAAAACAAGAATGGCAAGCGGATAAGCTGTTTCATCAACGAAAATACTTCCGTTAATATAAATGAAAAGCAGGAAAGATGTAAAAATAAGGATGAAGACATCCTTTAAATAGTAACCGATGAATACCGTACCGATCGCCCATAATAAAAAGGAACTGTTGAAATTGATGCTGATATTAAACATCTGCTCAATTAGAAAAATCCCTGCACCAAATATTAGAATCCCTGCATAATGCAGACTTCGTGACGTTTTGGGAAAGCGTGCCTGCCACCTCACACCAGCAAAGTTCACCCCGATGAGGCATGCAATGATAAGCACGAATTTGACCGCTTTACTTAAATAGATCCAGTTACTGGCGACAAAGGTCAATACCCCCAGACCTAAAAGAAGTGCCCCAATGGATAATAGAATAGTGATGAAACTCAAATTACCTTTTACATCATAGGAACCTAACATCCTCACTTTCTCTTGCTGGGAGATGACGCCTTCCTTTTCAAGGTAATTAAATTCATGTTCAAGAAACTCGAATTTCTTTTTGGTTATTACTTTTTTGACCAAAACACTTCCCCCTTCCATATTTTACTATTATACAATGTATTCTCTTACAGCTATGAATATATGTTAATTTTCTTCTACCCTCATTGGATTGCATGTAAGAAAAATATATTTTCAGTACCTTGCAATAAATAGTACCATATGGTAAATTATTTACATAAGATGTACTGTTCGGTGTTAAGTACTGTTTATTGAACTATACTGAAAAAAAGTTTTGGAAGGAGTGTTGGTGCTATGAATGTACAATTTAAGAAAGGTGTCTTGGAACTGTGCGTCCTGGTCTTATTGGATAAGCAGGACCGCTATGGCTACGAACTTGTACAGAAGATTTCAGATCAAATCGAGATATCGGAAGGTTCGGTATATCCACTTTTACGACGATTGACGAAGGAAGAGTATTTTACGACTTATTTGCAAGAATCAACAGAAGGGCCACCGCGCAAGTATTATAAGTTAACCGACAAAGGCCGGAGATACCTTCAAGAGTTGCTGACGGAATGGAATGAATTTTCCAATGGGGTCAACCAATTAATCAAGGAGGGTGTGAACTAATGAATAAAGAACAGTTTTTAAAGCAGTTGAATGAATCTTTAACAGGGCTTTCCTTAGAGGAACAGGAAGATATCCTCCAAGATTACGAAGAGTATTTCGCAATTGGAATGGAAAAAGGGAAGACAGAGCAGGAAATTTCCACTTCCCTTGGGAATCCTAAACAGATTTCGAAGGAGCTGTTGGCATCCTACCATCTTGGTCAGGTCCAACAATCAACTTCTGCCGGTAATGTAATGCGGGCCGTTTGGGCAGTCATTGGTTTGGGATTCTTTAATTTAGTGATCGTTTTAGGACCTTTTATGGCATTGGTCGGAGTTGTTATTGCAGGATGGGCATCGGCGGTAGCGTTCATTCTTGCTCCGTTGGGCGTTATTTTCAACCTTGCAGTGGGCAACTTTCAATTATTCGATCTGTTCTTTGCATTGGGGCTAAGCGGGATTGGCATTTTCATTGCCATGGGAATGTTTGTCGCTACGAGCGCTTTAACCAAAGGTTTCATTCGTTATTTAAAATTTAACGCTTCCCTTGTGAAAGGCGGTTTGAAAAAATGATTAATGTTAAAAAGTTATCGATCATTGCACTTGTATTGTTATTGGTCGGAGTAATAGGAAGTCTGTTTACTTTTTTCCAAGTGACGGATAAGAAAACGACTACAGAGGAAAAAACGGTTTCGGGGATCGTGACGGACGTTCAGGTCGACGCTGACAATGCAGCTGTAGAGATTATTCCAACGAAGGATAAGGATACCAGGATAGAGTTGGTTTCAAAAGGTGTGGATGTTTCCAAGCTGGATTTCTCTGCAGATGTGGAAGGCAAGAAACTTTCGGTTACATTAAAAGATAAACATTCCTTTAGCTTTGGGTTTCAAATTCAATCATTACATTTAAAAGTGTATGTGCCCGAGAAATCTTATAAGTCCTTTGTCGTTAAAAGTGATAATGGAAAAGTGCAAATGAATGAACTGGAGATAAAGAATCTGAACGTGGAATCACAAAATGGCCGTGTTGAATTAAATAATATAATAACCGAAAAAGTCAAAGTGAAATCTGCTAATGGAAGAGTAGATCTTAATAATGTAGAGGGAAATCTGGTTGGGTCATCGAATAACGGTAAAATCTCTCTTGTCACAAAAGACTTGGATCGGAATATTCAATTGGAAAGTGACAATGGGAAAATCATGATTAAAACAGATAAGGAGCCGACCAATACAACCTTTGATGTTCATGTTGACAATGGGAAAATCGATATTCTCAATAAATATGATAGGAATGTTGTCATTGGCAAAGGTGAAAACTTAGTGAAATTGGAAACGAATAATGGGAAAATCGAAGTAACGAAATAGTCGTGAAGCGTGAAAATTTGAAAGAGGCCCAGTGTCATGAACTATACCCCGGATAACGGACACACATAAAAAAGTGTCCCTTATGGGGCTGTTGACAATCTAAAAGGATTTTTGAAACCTGTATAGAATTTATTCTATGCAGGTTTTTTATTGGAGGGATT